>CAYNGZ010000036.1:0-25370 GCA_964396695.1 uncultured Pseudomonas sp. | reverse complement strand
TATGACTTCGATTAGACAATAAGACAACAAACGCAATCAAAACACCTGGTATTGATGAATCAAACCATAGCAAATGCAATCAATATGTCGAAGCAATTGATAGGCATATGCCTATCAACTGCCAACCCAGACACAAGGTAAAGTATCACTATACCTAGGCGCCTTTAGCGCAAAGACGCCTTTGTACCTATGGCCATTTTCATTTATGTACATACGTACATAATTAGAGAACATCAGGTTTAGCTAATTCGCTATTTAGCTACTCCGTCTGTTATGTGCTATCGGAATGGCGATGGCATAACAATCTATCCCCGGACATGCCGGATACGCTTGGCGCAACCACACCTCTGGACGTGTCAGAAGCCCCTCTATAAAAATAAAATGCCGATTATTTAAAGTTTTTCAAGCATTAAAAAAACCGCTTGACTCAACAAGAACCACATAAATAAACTTTGCCCCACTGAGACCACCGGACATGGAGTTACAATGAGCAACACGGCCCCCAAACTGACCGAACTGATAGATGATCAGGAAAAGCTTTGCCATAAGTTCAATTTTCTTATTGGCGCAGCCACGTCAGAGTTGCCACTTTCAGAAAGTGAAAGAATTGGGATATTGGAATTTGGAATGGAGAGCGTCCGCGACTTCAAAGACTTCGGCTTGAAGTTGAAAACCTACAAAGAAAGTTGCGCTCCCAACTGATCGAAGAGTTCGCGTTGTTGAGCGCGTGGCATCTCTCGCAGGCGATCGAATAGCAATCGATCGGCGGCCTGCGCCGAAGGGCTCAAGGTGTGGGAAAAGGTCAGGTGAGCAACCCACGTGTGGCCGCACCGAACGTCCAAACACTGACAATACAGCGTCACAAAATCCGGTGAATGAGCCTTGCTGTCACGAATCAGGCCCTTGTTCCCGCACTTGCAAACTACCCGCATACACCCCTCCCCAGGGTTCCTTATCAGGCACTATTCTGACACAAGATGTAGTGCCCTCACCGAGTTACGTCCGCAACATCAAGTGTTTTCACTGATAGCCACGACGGGAACTCGCCACTCGATTCGCCGATCAGTCCTCAGTACGTCGTTGACCTGGTCGAACAGCTGACAGATCGGCCTGATCTCGTTGCTGGTGTAGACCCGATCGATCTTTTCGATATCACCGAAGCCGCCACTGTTTTCCGGAATGATCCCGGCCAGGGCGGGGTTCATCCGCCAAGCAGCGATTACATCGTTACGGGTGATGTTCTTCACCTTCTCCAGCTCGTCCTTGGCCTGGAAATCCCCCACAGGGATGATCTGAATGGCGTTCTCCTTGCCGTTGGGGATGTTGACGAACATCGAGCGGAAGTTGCCCACCCCTTTACTCGCGCTGATCTGGGCGCGCAGCTCGTCCTCGTCTTCCTCGGTCAAGTCCGGGTCGTTGGTATAGAAGATGTAGCCGGCGTGCGCGCCATTGCTGTAGTAGCGCCGGCGGAACAGTGTCGCGGCTTCGTTGAGTAGCAATGCCTGCATGCCGCCCAGGTAGTCCGGTACGCCATAAATGTTCTGCTCAACGTCATAGTCCAGGACGTGCTCGATCTCGTCCGGTTCGAAGTCCATGAACTTGTTATCGGGCAGTAACATCCGGAACCCGCCATCCACTTTCACCCGCATATTGATCGCCGGCAGGTGCTGCAGCTCCAGCACTTGGCCGAAAACATTGGCGTCACAGTAAAAATAGGCTTCGCCGAACACCATATAATCTAGCGCGGCGCGGCCCATCGTCTGCGTGCTGCAGCCGGCTGAGGGGATGAACTCACGCAGCAGCAGATTGCGTTTGAACTTCGGTATTGCGCCGTGATGCGCGTTGGCGCGCAGCAGCTTGGCCAGGCCCGGCCGCGACACCGGCGGCTTGTAGATCTCGCCGTCGTCGCTGAGAAACACCCCGAGATATTCGCCTATGTTGCCGCTCAGCACCTGCTCCGGTTCCCCGAAGGTGAAAGTCCGCATGGGCTGCTGTCGTGCCTGCCGGGTGACCTGATGCTTTCTGTGTTGTCGCTTGGGCATTGTGTCCGCTCGTGATGTAGCGGCTGCGGCGCCGCTTGTTGGTATTAAGGGGTTCGTGTGCCAGGGCGTGCATCACGGCCCAAGCGATATCTGCGTGGCCCGTGGCGTCGGTGCGCGATGCGCTATAGGTGACCTGGCCGCTGGCGGTGGTACCGCGCTTGATGGTTAGGAAGGCCTGGGCGATATCGGTCCAGCCTGCGTCCCACTCGATGCGGCTCCCCTGGATGGTGTCCTGAGCCTTGAGCACCAAGGTGTTTTTGGTTTCCAGGCTGTAATGGATCGAGGTCGCACGCGGGTAGAAGTCGCGCACCAGGTCGAAGACGCCGTACCCGATGCCCGTCGTATCGATGCCTATGTGCTGAACGTTGAAACGCTCTGTGAGCTTCTTGACCTGTTCGGCCTGATACTTGAACGACTGCCCACGCCAACTGTGCTTTTCCAGAATGCGGAACTTCGCCCCAGACTCCAGCGGTGGCGCAATGACCACGCAAGTGGCGTCGTCGCGGGTGCGGCTTGGGTCGTAGCCGAGCCAGACCGGGCTGTTGCCGAACGGCCGATCCTCCTCGGGCTTGTAGTCTTCCCACAGTGTCAGGTCTGAATAGCAGCGCTCCAGGTCCTTCAGCCCGAACGCGCTCTGCGTGCTGTCGATGAACTTGCAATAGAACAGCTGTTGGAACTTGTCCTCGTCATACTCCAGCTGCAGTTGCTCCAGGTCGAACAGGTCGCAGCCGCCGGCGATCGCGTCGTCGATGGTGATGGTCTTGCGCCATTGGCCATCCGGGCACAGCGCGCCCTGGGTGTAAGCCGCCTCGCTGGGCCAGGTGCCGCCGGCCTTCTTGCCGCGCTTGCTGTTGCGAAACGCCTCGCCGGACCAGAACGGGTAGGCCTGGTGCGATACTGCGCTAGGCGTCGAGAAATAGGTTTTACGCCATTTCTTGTGGGTGCCCATGGCGCTGGCCACCGTGCTCAACTTCTCGAAGTCGCGAATCCAGAAGTATTCGTCCACATAGACATGGCCGTGGTAGCCCTGGGCGGTGCTGCTGTTGGTGCTGAGAAAACGCAGCTCGGCGCCGTTGCTCAGGGTGATCGGGTTGCCGGTCAGCTCGATGCCGAACCACTGCTGGGCGAACTGCACGATATAGCTGCGGAAAATCTCGGACTGCGAGCGGCTGGCTGACAGGAATACCTGGTTATCGCCGCTGAGTACGGCGTCCATGAACGCCTCGCCGGCGAAGTAGTACGTCAGACCGACCTGGCGGCTTTTCAGGATGTTGCGGATTCGGCGGGTCAGCGGGTTCTGTTTGGCTTCAAACAGCTCTTTCTGGTAGCCGTACATCTTGCTGATGAACTTATCCAGGAAGTCCACTTCGGTCAGGCCGCTGATATCGTTCTTGGCCTTTTTCTCGCGCTTCTTGCCGCCGCTATCGCCACGGCCGGAGCGCTCGCCACGCGAGCCCTGGCGACGTTCCTGGGGCTCGGCCGAGGACTCGCCGATCGGTGCCGGGGTTGGTTTGGCAGCTTGTTTCAGGAGCCGTTCGCGAACGGTGGTCAGCCGGTCCAGCTCGTTCAGGTCGTCCTTGGTCAGACTGGTGGCCTTGTCCAGGAGCAGGGTGATACGTCGCCCTACGGCTGTCAGTGGCTCTTCGTCCGACAGCATGTCTTCCCAGCCGCCTTGCCGTATCCAGTAGTAGACGATCCGTATATTCGGCAAGTTGAGCTGCGCCTGAATTTCCTTCGCCTTACAGCGGCGTAGAAATAGGCGTTTGGCGGCTTCTTTAACTTCAGTCGAGTAGTACATGGGCCGCAGTCTATGCGGCGAAAACCCTATAAACGCGTAGTTAAATTCGGCGTTCGTCGTAGAACTTGAATCTACGAATCGAACGGAAGCAAAGCGTTTGTTTGAGGCCGAACGGCTCCCTATCGTGGCGGCTCATTCAACGATTGAGCGCAGTTACCACTCATGCCCCGTTCCCTTGTCTCCTACTGGAAACGTGTAGCCGTCAGCGGCCCGACCGCCGATGGTCGCGAGATCACAGTTCAGGAACTGCGCGACTGCGCGGACACCTACAAGCTGACCCGCTACACCGCAGTGATCTGGAGCGAGCACGAACGCTGGCCAGGCTCTCACGGCACTGTATTTGCCGTGCGTCTCGTTGAAGATGATCCCGAACTGGAGCCTGGCCAGGTGGCCCTGGAGACGCAGCTCAAGCCCAACGACAAGCTGCTGCACCTGAACGACTAGGGCGAGAAGCTGTTCTCCAGCGTGGAGATCACCCCCAACTTTGCCAACTCCGGGCGCTTTTACCTGACTGGCCTGGCCGTCACTGACTCTCCCGCCAGCCTGGGCACTCAGGAGCTGTACTTCTCCCGCCGCTCCCATGACTCCGCTTACTTCGCAGACTCCATGCCGCTCGGCTCATTGCGTGAGCCCAGCCAACAACGCAGCGAGCTGGGCCGCCTGTTCTCCACCTTGACCGGCTTGTTCAAGAGCTTCGCCGAGATCGAAAGCACCACCCCTGCAACCCCCTCACCCGACGAGAAAAAACCGATGGATGAAGCAACTGCCAAGGCGCTCAAGGCGCTGTATGACCAATTCGTGATCTTGCTGGCCGGCCTCCAAGCCGTGCTTGAGCCGGTCGTGGAAGATGTGGACGCCAGCGACAACCAGGAACAGGTCGATGCCGTGGGCTCCGCCGTCCAAGACGTGGTGGACCAGGCCGACGAGGAACGCGGCGAGTTCAAGAAAAACGGCGACAAGAACATCAAGGAACTGAGCACCCGCATGGCAGAGCTTGAACAGACCATGACTAAGATGTTCAACACACCGGCCAATCGCCGCCAGGTGCCGCGTACTACCGGCGCCACTGGCAAGCAACGTCCCAAGGGCCTGCGCTAATGGCTGCCCTCTCTCAGCGTGCTGCAGCGGAGTACCTGCAGCTAGTGGAAGACCTAGGCGATGCCTACAACACCGGTGACGCTACTCGCACCTTTGCCGTAGAGCCGACGCACGCCCAGGAACTGAACGATCAGATCACCGAGCGCGTGGACTTCCTCGGTCGCATCAACGTTGTACCGGTCAGTGAAATCAAGGGCGAGAAGGTACTGCTGGGCCTGAACGGGCCGGCCACCAGCCGCACCGACACCGACAAGAACGACCGCGAGCCGCGCAGCCTGCTGGACCTCAAGAACAACGCTTATGAACTGTTTCACACCGAAACCGACGTTGCCCTGAAGTTCGCCACCATCGACAGCTGGGCCAAGTTCCCCGACTTTGCACAGCGCTACTTGGCGGCAGTCCAGAAGCGCATCGCCCTGGACCGCATCCTCGCAGGCTGGCACGGCCTCACCGCAGCCCAGCAGACGGACCTGGCCAAATTCCCATTGCTCCAGGACGTGAACAAAGGCTGGCTGCAGATCGCCCGCGAGCAGATCCCGGAACAGATGCTTTCCACCGGCGACCCTGCCAAGAAAATCATGCTGGGCAAGGGGGGCGACTATGAAAACCTCGACGCCGCAGTGCATGACGTTAAACAGATGATCGATCCGGTGTTCCGCGACGAGGGCGACCTGATAGCCATCATCGGTTCAGACCTGCTGGCCTATGACAAGGGCAAGCTGTACGCGGCTCAAGGCCAGACGCCGACCGAGAAGGAGCGCATTGAAGATGCCCAAGTAATCGCCACCTACGGCGGCTTGCCATCCTTCCTGATTCCGTTCTTCCCCAGCAAGGGCATCGTGGTCACTTCCTGGGACAACCTGTCTATCTACTTCCAGGACACCAGCTGGCGCCGTCACCTGCTGGAGAACCCAAAGCGCTCCCGCGTTGAGGACTACAACGGCCGCAATGAAGGCTATGTGATCGAGCAACTCGGCAAGTTCGCCGGCCTGGAATCGGACTCCGTGGAGCTTGTGAAATGAGCCTGGCCCTGGATCACAAGCGGCGCGTCCTGGCCGAAGGTGTGGCGGTGGTAGTGAGCACAGCAGCCGCAGCTGCCATGCACTACTCGCCTGCCGAGGCCCTGAGCAGTCCGGCGAACGCTCGCAAGCACCTGGCGCTGATGGAGGCAGCCTTGGACCAGGACCTGGAGCGTCTGAGCGCGATCAATGGCCTGGCCGGCAAGCAGGCACTCAAGCGCGAGGATCTGCTGCCCAAATACCAGGACTACGTGCAGCGCTATTGCGAGTCGGGCCTGAACTTCCCGAACCGCGTCCTGGTGCAGGTGATGGTCTGGCTGTTCGATACCGCCCAATTCGAAGACGGCCTGGAGCTAGCTGACTTCGCCATCGAGCAGGGCCAGCAGATGCCGGAGCGCTTCAAGCGCCGAGACATCCAGACATTTGTCGCGGATGCCGTGATCGAGTGGGCCAACGCCGAGCAGGACGCTAAGCGCAGCCCCGAGCCCTACGTTTCCGACCTGCTGCCCCGTGTGGATGGCGAATGGCAGCTGACCGAGCAGATCCCGGCCAAATACCACAAGTTGATTGGTATCCGTGCCCTCGACGCCAAGGAATGGGCGAAGGCCATCACACACTTTGAACGCGCCACAGAGTTGCACGCTGGTGCCGGTGTGGGCACGCGACTGGAAGGCGCTCGCAAGGCGTTGGCAAAACAAGAAGCCACCACCAACGGCGCCCAATAACCGACTACCCCCCCCAGCGGGGAACTGTGGACGTATGCCGACCATTTATGGCCCGACCTACGAAAAACAGTCTCCCCGCCCTATTTGAGCGGCCAGCAATGAGCTTTTCCGGGAAACCCACCACTTTTGTGGAACAGATCATCGAGAACGACGGCTTCTGGCCGAACCTCTCCGTGGCTGAGTTCCAGAAGGGTTATCGCCTGCCGGCGGAGTACCTGGTTGAGATGCTGGTCACTGATCTGACCACGGCGATGGTCGAGGTCAATCGCGACCTGACCAAGTGCAAAGGCAAATGGCAGGCCGTAGGCATCACCAGCGTGAAATCTGCGGCCCCTATGGTGCTGCCCGAGCGCACATTTCACGTAGCGACGTACAAGCGTGCCGTGTATTGCCGGGCCAAGGCCAGTTTGCTGCCGCAGTTCGCCTCGGTAGTCCGCCGCGAAAGTGCCGAGAACCTGGGCAAAGAGGAACCAGAGCGCAAGGAAACGTTCCTGGAGTTCAGCCAGCAGGCCGTGCGGTTGCTGCAAGGTCGCGGCCGCATCACGGCGATGTTGCTGTGATCAAGCTCAAAGCCCTGACCGCGTACCTGATCGAACGCCAACTGGTGCTGGCGGAACAGCTCGACAGCTGGACCGACCAGGTCAACCTGGTGCTGATCTGGAAACCCGACATTGGCGGCATGCGCATGGGTGACATGCGCTACAGCGCCACGGTCGCACTGGAGCGTTTCGCTGATCACCCCGGGCGCTTGATGGCGTTGGTGGGCAGTTGGTTGGAAACCCATGACCAGGACCGCGACGACCTGCCGGCCGCACAGTTCGACATCACCATGCTCGACGGCGACCTAGCCGACGTGGATATCACGTTGGAATTCGTCGAGCCGCAGTACCTGACCGAAGACCCCGCCGGCGAAATCCAGGCCCACGGCAAATCCTGGGCGTTCAAGCCGTTTGACCTGTGGGTTGCTGAACACGGCGAGGTGTCCAGCCATGGCCGGCCGTAGCACCTTCGAACTCGACGCACGCGGTTACCTGGGCGTGCGCGAACAGCTGGCGCTGCTGAGTCTGCCGCCGCAGTTACGCCGGCGTCTGCTGAATAACGTGACCAAGCGCGTGCGGACGATGAGCCGCAAACGCGTGCGCGATCAGCAGAACCTGGACGGCTCGCCCTTTGAAACCCGCAAGGGTTCGGCCAAGGGCAAAAAGAAGATGGAAGCCGGCCTGGCCAAGCTGATGGTGTCAACTCGGTTGACTGATAACGAAGCCGAGCTGGGCTGGCGCAACGCGCTGACTCGCTGGGTCGCTGCCCAGCAGCACAACGGCGTCAGTGAGCGCCGCACCGCCGCGCAGATGCGCCGCTGGAACAAAACACCTCCCGGCCTGGCCGCCACCGAAAAGCAGGCAAAACGCCTGCGCCGGCTGGGCTTTCGTGTGCGCCAGACGGGCAAAAAATCCCTGACCCGGCCGTCCGTGGCGTGGATTCAAGAACATGTGAACTACGCCAAAGCCGGGTTGCTGATCCGCATTTTGAACGACGAAAGAACCGAATCCACTGGTGCGCAAAGCTGGGAAATCACCCTGCCAAAACGCCAGTTCATCGGCGTGAGCACCGAGCGCGATACCAGCTTGCTGGTGAACCAGGTGCTGCAACAAATCCTCAATTCTCCCCGCTAACGAGGCACAGCATGGCACTCGGCAAAGTCAGCGTGAACAATCTCAATCTGGGCCAAGGTGCCGTGACTGAGATCGAACGCTATTTCCTTTTCATCGGTCCCGGGGCGAAGAACCTCGGCAAACTGATCCCCCTCAATACCGACAGTGACCTGGATTCGTCCTTGGGCTTGCCGGCCAACGATCTGAAGACCCAGATCACCGCCGCACGCCTGAATGGCGGCGACCGCTGGGCCTGCTTGGCCGCACCGCTTACCGCTGATGGCGACTGGAACAAAGCCCTGGAAATGGCCCAACAACAGGGCTATTCCGTGGAAGGCGTGGTGATTACCAAACCAGTGGCCAAGGCCGATGAATTGTCGGCCATGCATGACGCGGCCGTGTCGCTGAGCAACATCTATGGCCGGCGCGTGTTTGTCATGGCCGCTGCACCTGGTCTGGTCCTGAGCCCGCTACAGTCCTGGGCGGACTACATGACCGAGCAAAAGGCGATCACTGCCGATCTGGCCGCGCCCCGCGTGTTGGTCGTTCCCCAGCTCCACGGCAATGACCTGGGCGTGTTGGCCGGTCGCCTGGCCAATGCCGCCGTGAGCGTTGCCGACAGCCCGATGCGCGTGGCCACCGGTCCCGTGCTTGGCCTCGGCCCGGTGCCGATCGACTCCGAAGGCGTGCCGCTGCCGTCCTCGATCCGCGCCGAGCTGGATAAGGCCCGGTTCTCCGTTTCGCAGACCTACCCCGACTACCCGGGCGTGTACTGGGGCGACGGCAACCTACTCGACACGCCGGCGAGCGACTTCCAGGTGATCGAGCACCTGCGCGTGACCGACAAGGCCGCACGCCTGGTACGTCCGCTGCTGATTCGCCGCGTAGCCAATCGCCGCTTGAACAGCACTCCCAACAGCATGGCCGTGGCCATCAATGCGCTGATGGCGCCACTGCGCGCCATGGCCAAGTCCGTGAAGTTCGCCGGTCAGGTGTTCCCGGGCGAGATCGAGCCGCCGAAAGACGGGGACATTGTCCTGGTCTGGAAGAGCAAAACCGCTGTGGAGGCCTTCATAAAACTCCGCCCCCTCAACTGCCCGAAAGACCTCACGGCGAACATCGCCCTGGACCTTTCCACCGACGATTTGGAGTAAGCCCCTATGTCACGCATTGGCGGTAAGAACTTCGACGTGAACCTGGGCGATATCCAGATCCACGTTGAAAGCTGCACCTTGGACATCACCGATAACAGCGCCGTGGCGCAAACCCGGGGCGTGCCCAACGGGCACGTGGAGGGCGACGTAACGGCCAGCGGTGAAATCGAGCTGGATTCCACCAACTTCAACCTGCTGATCGATGCCGCGCGCGCCGCCGGCAGTTTTCGCAAGCTGGCGCCGTTTGACTCGGTGTTCTTTGCCAAGGCCGGTGAAGAGGAACTGCGCATTGAAGCGTTCGGTTGCAAGCTCAAGGTGTCCAGCCTGCTGAGCATCGATCCCAAAGGTGGCGAAAAGACCAAGCATAAGGTGCCGTTCGACGTCACCAGTCCGGACTTTATCCGCGTTAACGGCGTGCCGTACCTGGATGCCAGCGAGATCGAGGGCTTGAGCTAATGGTGGATTGGTTCGATCGCGCCCAGGCGCTGGAGCAGCGCGAGCGTGAGCATGCAATCAAGGCGCAGCTTGCCCGCCAGCGGCCTTCGGGGCCAAGCCGCATCCACTGCCTGGACTGTGAAAACCCAATCCCCGAACAGCGCCGTGCACAAGGCGGGATCACCCGCTGCACACCGTGCCAGACCACTTTCGAGCAAGGAAACCGCCGATGACCAACAGTCTGCGGCCGAACCTCAACGATGCCGCTCCAGACCCTGACCGTATCGCCGCGCTTGCGATCGATATGGCCGTGACTCGGCATCGTCTTGGGCAGCTGGAAAAGCGCCATGAATCGGTACCTACCCGAATCACGAAGCTAGAACAGCAGTTTGAGCACATGTCTGGCCAGCTGTCGGAACTCAACGAAGGCCAGCAGAAGCTGACAACCGTTGTGTCTGAGATCGGCCGCAAGATTACCTGGGCACTGGCGATTGCCAGCACCTTGTGGGCCATCCTGCAGATGTTCGGCCCGACGTTGCTGCGGGTGTTGTTGCCATGAACCTGCGCCAGAAAATAGCGATCGGCGCACTCACCGGTGCCGTCGGCATGGCCGGTGCCCTGGTCAGCTGGTTTGAAGGCCGTTCGCTGGTGGCCTACCTCGATCCGGTGGGCATTCCCACGCTGTGCGACGGCATCACCCGGGGCGTGTCCCTCGGTGACGTGGCGACGCCTGCCGAGTGCGACCGACTGCTGGAACGAGAGCTGCGTATCGCGATTACGGCAGTCGACCGCCAGGTGCGCGTACCGCTGCCGGCAACACGCCGCGCCGCGTTGGGCTCTTTTGTTTACAACGTCGGCGAGCGCCAGTTTTCCGGATCGACCCTGCTGCGCAAGTTGAATGCCGGCGACGCCTCGGGCGCCTGCGCCGAGCTGTCGCGCTGGGTGTATGCCGGTGGTCGGCAGTTGGCCGGTCTGGTGAAGCGCCGCGCTGCTGAGCGCGAACTGTGCGAGCGGGGGTTGTGATGGGTCCGGGTCCGCTTCGCGACAGTTTGTTCCTGCTGCTGTTCTGTTTTGCCGTCTGGTTTCTGGTTGACCGCATAGCCCATCAGCGCGACACCGCCCGACGCGAGCGTGACAGCGCCCAGTTCGAACTAACCGGCCTGCGTGAAGCCGCCCGCATCAACGGCGAGCGGTTGGCCGCCCGCGACGAAATCGACCATCAACGAACCCAGGAATTGACCCATGCACGCACTGAAAACGACCGCCTGCGCCGCGCTGTTGACGCTGGTAGTCAGCGGCTGTTCGTCAAAGCCACCTGCCCAGGCCCAATGCCCGCCGATGCCAGCACCGGCCGCGTGGCTGATGCAGGAGCCGCCGAACTCGCAGCAGACGCTCGACCGGATTATTTCACCCTCATCGATCAGCTCGCCCTAACCCGGCAAATGATTTTGGGCCTGCAAGACCACGTGCGCAGGGTGTGCCTGCGCTGACCGAAACACCCTGATCACCACCCACTTTTAACGATGAACAACGGAGTAACACCCCATGACTGATAAACGCGAAATCACCCTGGAAGTCGGCGACAAAGAATTCACCTTTGATCTGACCCCGCAGGACGTGACCAAGTACTTCAACGCCGTGACCCAGACCAACAAGGTCGCACCGGCCAACAACCTGTTGACAACCACCGTCCAACAGGCACAGCGCGCCAACCTGAAGCCGCTGCTGGGCAACCCGGTCATGGTCATGCAACTGGCCGGCACGCTGCTGGAGGAGTTCTCGCCGGACGTTGAAATCATCGTAAAAAAGCCCTCGGTCACGCTGAACGACTGACCGAAGACGGCCTGGGCCAACTGATGGCCCTGGCCAGCCGCTGGCTGCCTGGTGCCGAACCCACGCCTGAGGTGATGGGGACGGCCAAATGGCTTGAAGACGAACACTGGAGACGCATGGAAATCGCCGTGGCCAACGGCATTGCCCATGCCTTGAACGGATAACCCCGCATGGCTGACCGCAGCGCCCGCTTGGCTTTCATCCTGAGCCTGACCGACAAGGTCACCGCCCCCTTGGGCAAGGTGAAAATGGGCTTTTCCGACCTGGCTGAACAGAGCGAAAAGAACATCAAGTCCGCGGGCCTCGGCCTTGCGGGCATGGTGGGCGCCGGTGTGGCTATCACTGAATCTTTGACCCCGGCGCTGGAGATGAATCGTGCCCTGGGCGAAGTCCGGTCGCTGGGCGTGGCTGAAGACGCACTGACCGCGCTGAATCAGAAATCGCTGGAATTCTCGGTTGCCTATGGTGAGAACGCCCGCGACTTCGTCGCCTCGGCAACCACCATCGAGGGCGCTATTAAAGGGCTGACGGGCAACCAGTTGGCCATGTTCACCAATGCCTCGGACGTGCTGGCCAAGGCCACCCGGACCGACGCTGAAACCATGGGGCAATACGTCGGCACCCTGTACAACCTGTTCAAGGGCCAGGCTGACGCCATGGGCAAAACCGAATGGGTGGAAAAGATGAGCGGCCAGACCGCGCTGGCGGTCCAGCTGTTCCGCACCGACGGTGCCCAGCTCAAAGACGCGTTCAAGGAAGTCGGTGCGATTGCCACCGCCGGTGGCGTGGACATTGCCGAACAGTTCGCGGTGATTGGCTCGCTCAGCAGCACCATGGAAGGCGGCGACGCCGGCGGCCGCTACAAGGCGTTCTTTGAAAACCTTGGCGCCGCCTCGGAAAAAATGGGGCTCAAGTTCACCGACCAGCAGGGCAAGGTTCTGCCGATGCTGGAGATCATGGACAAGCTGCAAGGCAAGCTGGGCGACCTGACCAGCGCCTCAGCGGGCACCAAGTTGTTGGAGGCTTTCGGCGGTGAAGGCGCCCAGGTGATCGGGGCGCTGGCCAAGGACACCGATCGCTTGCGTAACGGTATCGACAAGTTGGGCAAGGTGCGCGGCCTGGAGAACGCCGAGAAGATGGCCAAGGCCATGGTGGACCCTTGGCAGCAGTTCGGCGCCGCCGTACAGGCCCTGCGCATTGCCTTCGGCCAGGCACTGATTCCCATGTTGGCACCACTCATGGAAAAGCTGGTGGCCATCGGCAAAACCCTGGTGCGCTGGAGCCAGCTGTTCCCCAACATCACCCGGGTGATCGGCATCGCCACCTTGAGCATCTTCGGCATCGTCGCGGCCATGTCCTTGCTGACATTGGCCGTAGGCGTGTCGAAGCTGGTCTGGCTGGGCATGGTCACGGTCTGGAACGTCCTGACCTGGAGCGGTTACCGCAGTATCGCCATGTTCCTCTATCACACCGTCATGACGGTCGCTTTCGTCGCCGGCCTGGTGCTGATGTACACCTGGATGGGGCTGGTCAAGGGCGCGATGCTGCTCTGGCAAGGGGCAATCTGGTTGGTTAACACCGCACTGTTGGCCAACCCGTTGCTGTGGATCGTTGTCGGCATCGTCGCCTTGGTCGCGGTGGTGGTGGCGGCCATTTACTACTGGGACGAATGGACCGGTGCGCTGTTGAACAGCGAGGCGTTCAAGTGGGTCAGTGGCCAGCTCCAGGCCTTGTCCGACTGGTTCAGCTCCATGGGCGGCTGGTCGGGCATGGCCAAGGCGGCCTGGGACGGGATCGTCAACATCTTTAAATCAGCCATCAATGGTTTGATCGAGATGTTGAGCAAGATCCCCGGCGTCAACATTGAGGCGGCTTTTGCGGACATGCCGGCAGCGCCGGACCTGCCCAACATCGCCGCACCGCAGATCGACGCGCCGCAGGTGCCGCCACTGGTGGCCGATCCGCTAACGGCCACACGACAGGCGCCGCCGCTGGTCATGGCGCCGGTGCGGACCACTCCCGACGCCGTAGCGGCCCCGGCACCGTCGTTGCTCCAGGCCATGGCACCGATGCCACAGTCCACGGCGCAACCGCAGCCGCCGGAACTGGTGATGGTCCCAACGCCGGCCGCCCCAGGGCCAGCCATCACGCAACCCAAAACCGTCGAGCCGAAGCAACCGCTTCAGCCGCCGGCGTTGGTCATGCCACCGATCCCGGCTGCGCCGGCACCGGTGATGCTGCTGCCCGAGTTCGAGGGGGTGAAACCGCTACCCCAGCCGCCAGCGCTGGTCACAACCCCGGCACCGAAACTGCCGCAGCCGATCGGGCCGCAGCTCAAGACCCCCGCGCCGGTGAAACAACCGCCAGCGCTGGTCATGGTCGCACCACCGACCGAGAAGGCCGAGCAGAGCCAGCGCCGCATTGGCGACAGCGTGGGCGAGCTGGCACCGAAGCGCCCAGCTGCCGTGCCCGTGGGCGGACTGTTGAGCCGCATTCAGAACAACAACCAGACCCAAGACAAACGCATGCACGTCGAGAAAGTAGAAATCCACACCGGCAAGGCCATGAACCCGCTGGAGCTTGAAAACATGATGAGCATGGCGGTAGGCGGATGAGCGAATACATCGACCTGCTGATCATCGACAACGACCTGGTACTGGACCCGTCGCGCCAACCGCTGCTGATCGAGGACCGCGCCAGCATCGCCCAGGACATCGCCCACATGATCCGCGAAAGCGGCCTGTTGGTGACGCTGGTGGCCGAGCGCAGCCGCCTGCGACAGCGCGACTGTATTCAGCAACTGGAACTGCTGGTGGAGGCGGACGAACGCTTGGTGCCAGGGACGGCGCGGATTAACCAGGTGCAGTCCGGCACGTACCTGGTTACCGCCCAAACGCTGAAATTCGGCAACATCGAGGTGGCTTTGTGAGTGACGTAGATTTCAAGCAGGCGCTTGCAGATGCTGGCATCCCGACCACCGAGGCCGCCTTGCGCAAGGCCTGGGAAAGTGAGGTCGCGGCCCAAGGCAGCAAGCTGAGCAACACCAGCGCCTATTCCCCGTTCTGGCGCGTAATCACCGCCCTGGTGACCAAGCCGGTCATGTGGCTGATCAACCTGGTCAGCGACACCGTGTTGCCCAATTTCTTTGTGAAGACTGCCGGCGGCAAGTGGCTGGAGATGCTGGCGTGGGCGGTCAACGTGGAAAAGAAAGGTGCGACCAGAGCCAAAGGCGTCCTGCTGTTCACCCGTGACACCACCGGCGGCGTGCTGGAGCTGCGCGCCGGGATCGTCGTGCAATCGGCGGCGATCAATGGCCACATCTACTCGCTGGTCACCACCAGCCCCGCAACCTTTGCCGATGGCCTGATGCAGCTGGAAATCCCGGTGGAGGCGCAAGAGGTCGGCAGCGGCTACAACCTGGCACCGGGTTATTACGCGATCCTGCCCGAACCCATCCCCGGCATCGCCCAGGTGGTGAACGATGACGGTTGGCTGACAGCACCGGGTGCGGACTCCGAGCCTGACGATCAACTGCGTTTGCGCGTGCGCAATCAGTTCTCGGCGGTCAACCAATGGCACACCGACGCGGTGTACCGAGCGATGATTTCCGCCTTCCCGGGCGTGCGTCCGGATGGCGTCTACTTCCAGCACGGCGCACCCCGTGGCCCGGGCAGTGCCAATGCCTTTGTGCTGTTCGATGCTGACGTGCCGGCGGCGACGTACCTGGAGCAAATCAACGCCCACATCCGCGACCAGGGCAACCATGGCCATGGCGATGACCTGCTGGTAATGGTCATGCCGGAAACCCAGCACGCGCTGCGTGTAGCGGTGTGGCCGCGCTCGGTGTTGACCACCGATCAGCGCGAAGCCTTGAAGGCCGAGATCCTATTGTTCATCCGCGCCGCGTTCCGCGAAAGCACGGCCAGCGACTACCAACCGACGCTGACTTATCCCCAGTCGCGCTTTTCCTTCAGCCGCCTCGGCGAAGAACTGCATAAACAGTTCGCCGGCATCGAGTCGCTGCACTTCGAAAACGCCGACATTGTCTCGGAACTGACCATCCCCAGGATCACCAGCCTGGAGGTGACCCTCTCATGATCCAGCTCAAGTTGCCGTTCTGGTTGGACGGCGTGCAGTTGACCAAGCTTAAAGCGGCCTGCCAGTCCTGGTGGGAAAAAGTCGAAGGCTGGATGCACTGGCCATTGCTCCAGATGGACGCGGAAACCTGCCACCTGACTGTGCTCGATCTACTGGCCTGGCAGCGCGACATCAGCCGCTTCAAGGACGAGCCCGAAAGCCTGTACCGCTTGCGGGTCAAGTACGCCTTTATCAATGCGGTGGACGCCGGCAGCACGGCGGGGTTGAAACGCATTCTGCGCCGCCTGGGCGTGGGGTATGTCGAGATCGAGGAGCGCCTGCCCGAGCGGGACTGGGACGTGGTCATGTTGCGCCTCTCTGACTCCCAGCTATCGGAAAACCCCGAACTGTTACGGGTGCTGATTCAGCAGTATGGCCGCACCTGCCGCCGGTACGACTTCGTGACCATCACCCCCATAGCGCTGCGCATCGTCGCGGTGGACTTTAACGACGATCAGTCCACGCTGATCGCCAGCCTGTAGGAGCCTCCCTTGGCTGCCAGAATCACCCTTGCAGGCGAAAGCCTGATTGCCCAGAAGCTGGGCACCGAACAGCGTCTGGACGTTGCCCGGTTCATCTTTGCCAACGTGCCAGGCCTCGATCACACCGCGCCCGTCGATCGGGCGGAGACGAAGCCACCGGCGGAACAGATTGTCCACGTCTACACGATCCCCAAAGACAATATCGGCTATGTGAACCCCAACCAGGTGGTTTACAGCTCGATGTTGAGCAGCGATATCGGTGACTTTGACTGGAACTGGATGGGCCTCGAAACCGCCGAAAACCAGTTGCTGGCGATCGCCTATGTCCCGCTTCAGCAGAAGCGCCGCAACATTCCACCGATTCAGGTCGGCAACAACGTCACCCGCAACATCCTGGTGGAGTTCGACGGCGCGCAGGCCCTGACTGGTGTGACGATCGATGCCAGCACCTGGCAGCACGACTTCACCGTGCGCTTCAAAGGCGTCGATGAGCGTGAGCGCGTGAGCAACCGCGATATCTACGGCCGAGCCTGTTGTTTTGACAGCGCGCTACAGGTTGAAAAAGTCGATGGCACGTACCAGGTGAAGCCGGGGATTGCCTACATTGAGGGTGTCCGAGTCATTGCCGGCGCCGCTACCGTCATTGCACCAAGCAGCCTGCCGACCACTGCCTGGATCGACGTCGCCCTGGAACGACAGCTAAACGACGTTGTGGCGCGCTGGACGGTGGTTTTCGGCACAGAGAAAGCCGACTACGTCGACACCGCCGGCTGCCAGCACTACTGCGTACCCCTGGCGGACTTGACCGCCGCGAGCATCATCGATCGCCGATCGGTCGAGCCCATCAAAGGCTCATTGATCCAGCACCTGGCGGCGCGTGACGGCGACTACGCCAAGTTGCGCGCCAGGGCGACCACCAAGGGCGACGTGGGCCTGGGCAATCTGCCCAACGCCATCAGCGACGACACCCGCGACAGCAGCGAGATTCTGGCCAGCACCAAAGCGGTGCACGCTGCCCGAAGTAACCTGCAAGGTGCGATCGACAAACTGCTGGATGGCAGGACCCCAGCGGGTAAGGCCGAACAGTGGGCCACCGCTCGCACGCTGTCGATCAGCGGCGCCGGGACCGGCAGCGTGTCGGTGGATGGCAGCACGGACGCCTCTATCGCGCTGACACTCGCTGACAGCGGCGTACGCGCCGGGGCTTACACGAAACTCACGGTCAACGGAAAAGGCATCGTCACCGGTGGCGGCGGCTTGTCAGCGGCTGACATTCCCGATCTGGACTATTCCAAGATCACCACCGGCAGACCCACGACACTGGAAGGCTATGGCATCACCAATGCCATTCCGAGCGGGCTCACGGATAAACGCCCGCAGCTCTTTGCAAAGGTAACCGCTGAAGGGTTGAACGATGGCGCGATTGAGCTTCGCGAGGCCGGGGTAGTTGGCACCTCTAATCAGACCTTGCCTTACGCGCCCTCAATGGTTTTTCACTGGTACGGCGTCAATGTAGGGCGGCTGGCCATGGCCGCGACCGGTGAGCTGTGCTGGAACGGCCAAGCGATGTGGCACTCGACAAACTTCAACCCAGCCACCAAAGCCGATAAAGCCTCGACACTGTCGGGCTATGGGATCACCGATGGGCTTGCCAAAGGTCAATATGGTTTGGGCGGAGCGGTTGCGCCATTGTCAGCCATTGATAACGTTGGCCTCCCGGGTGGTTTTCACTATTTCGGTGAAGGTCCTACGTCGTTTGCGAACTATGTCGGGCTCATCAACATCCCGTATGGAAGTGGCGCATACGCCGCCCAACTCGGATTTCAACAGGGATTGCTTGAGCCACGAGTGTTGGTTCGTTCGGTCAACAACGAAAACGGCGGCTGGACGCCAACCCGTGAGCTGTACCACACCGGCAACCTCGATCCGGATTCAATCGTCCCGCCTGGCAGCATCGTGGCCATGGCGATGGGGAGTGCTCCCAAGGGCTATTTAAAAGCCAATGGCGCGGCCGTTTCCCGCATCAACTACGCCAGGCTGTTCAGCTTCATCGGCACGTACTACGGCGCCGGCGATGGTTCCACCACCTTCAACCTGCCGGACCTGCGCGGTGTGTTCATCCGGGGCTGGGACGATGCGCGAGGCCTTGACCCTAACCGTGGCCTCGGCTCTTTCCAGCAAGGGCAGAACGCCTGGCACGTACATACCGCAGCGGCTGCCGCCAATGGCGTGCATTACCACCCAGGCACCGTGTCCTCGGTCGACGGCGTTCATGCCCACACCGGCAGCACCACACTGAACGGCAATCACACCCACGCGTTCAACTACATCAACACACCGACGACAGAGGATCGGCAAGGCATCGGTGCGGCCATGCACCACTCGGGGCTGGGGTATGTCGCCGGCAACCGAATTCAAAATGCTGGGGATCACACCCACGGGCTCAACATTGACGGCGCCGGCGCACACGCTCACAGCATCACCGTGTCGAATGACGGCTCCCACACGCACGCCATCACCGTCGATGCATCCGGCGGCACCGAATCCCGCCCGATGAACATGGCGCTGCTGTACTGCATCAAGTACTGAGGTTTGCATGAAGACGAAAACCGTATACCAAACCAATCAAGCCGGGCTTTACCTTGGCACTGCGCAGGCTGAGGAGTCGCCGCTGGAGCCGGGCGTTTTCTTGGTTCCGGGCGGCTGCGTGGAGACGCCACCGCCGTCGATCCCGGAAAACAAAGCTGCCTGTTGGGTGAACGGAAAATGGCTGTTACTCGACTACTTCGGTGGTGTCGTTGTGTACAGCACCGCCACCGGTGAACCAAAGACACTGACCGACGTCGGCCCGATTCCGGACGGCTACACCCTGCAAAAGCCGGGGCCGGACCAGGTCTGGAAAAATGGCCAGTGGGTCGACGATATCGCCGCCATTCTGGCCGCGCTCTACCAGCAAAAGCTGGAGACGATCAGCAGCGCCTGTAGCCGCTACATCGAAAGCGGATTCGGTTCTGAGGCGCTGGGTAAGCCCTACCGCTACAGCAGCGCCATGGACGACCAACTGAACCTGACCGGTTTGATTATCAGCGGTCTGGACTCCAGTTACGCCTGTTATGACGTTGACCAGGTGCGCGCCTTTCGAGCGCACAGCGCCGAGCAGCTACGCCTGGTTGGCCAAGACCTGGTGCGCTTCAAACAGGCCGCGCTGCAACACGCCGACACGCTCAAACAAGCGCTGGCCACCGCACTCAAAGACAAGAAGTTGCGGGCCATGAAAGCCATTGAATGGACGCCGCCGGCATGACTTGGGCACCTGTCACCATGCGCTGGCCAGAACAGGCCACAGGCTGGCTGGACCAGTTAACCGCGGCTAAGGGTTTGGCTGGTCGGGAGCTGGCCAGCACCGGGCTGCGCCTGACCGGTTTGCAGGGGTTGGCCACCACCACCCCGGGGCCGGTGGGGGATGCGGCCCAGGGCGCGATCGCTGCCGGACGTGCCGCCCTGGCGGAGCAAATGGGCGAGGCGCCTGCGTGCCTGGTCGTGACGCCGTTCCAAAGCGGCGTAGGCCAAGGCCGTGGTTATCAGCGCTTTCTCTCCGCGCCCAACTTGCTGCAACAGCTGGGCGCCAAGCTGCTGGACGGCAGCGACAGCGGCCGACCTGACGGGCCTCAGTACGCCTTGTGCGTGTTGTTCTTGGGCACACGTTTCGACCAGCTGGCCGACAGCCTGGCGCGCTTCAATGCGCTGTTGCCGATGCCGGACCTGGTACGCACCGAACGCCGAGCGCGGCACCTGTCGAAACTGGAAGCGGAAAAGTGGGAGATCCCCGGCGCCGGGACGTTGCCGCGCTGGCAAGCCCTGCCGCTGGAGCGCTGCACGGTGGTCAAGGCCGCCCAGCAGTCCATGGCCGGTCAACTGGCGGTGCTGGAGAGTTACGCCGCCGACAGCTCGCCCCTGGGCGATTTGGCCGCGCTGGCCACCCGTAAGGCCGCCCAGCAACAGGGCCGCGACCAGCAACTGGACGATCTGAAAGCCTTGCTGGCCGGCGGCAGCGCCGACACCAGCATGCGAGCTCGCCTGATCGGTCCAGGGAATGCCAGTGAGCTGCGCCGCTTGCTGCTCGAGGACGAACCGCCCGGGCACGAATGGGTGCTGTGCGCCGGCGCCTTGCTGGTGGGCTCCGAGCAGGGCCTGAGCTTTGTCCGTGAGCTGGTGGGCCTATGACCTTACTACTCGACGGCCAGCAGGTGCAGGGCAAGTACCTCAAGATCACCGCGTCGCTGCGCATCGAAAGCGACGACATGTCAGGGCAGACCAGCAACACCGAGAAAGCCCACAAGGGCTTCAAGCCCAAGACCCTGACCGTTTCGCTGATGATCCCGTTTGTCGATCAGTCGCAGCTGGTGGACCTGATGCGCCTGGCCGAAGCCACTGCCGGTGGCGGTCAGCTTAAGACCTATCGCGTGGTCAACGACACGGCTGCCGCGTTCGGGATTCGCCAGGTGCAGTTTTCCGATGGCGTCAGCGCACGCGAGGACGATTCGCTGAACGCCTGGCGGGTCCAGTTCACCTTGGCTGAAAAACTCTCCAATCCGGAACGGGTGGAAGGTCGCCGCCCTGGGAATCCAGTCAAGGCGCAAGGTGGACCAGGTGGTGCCGTGGGGGCCGGCGGTGACTCAACGGGCAACCCGCAGGAGCTGACGGGCTTCGAAGCCACCCTGAAAAAAGTGGACAGCTGGTTAGGCGGGAGTGAGCAGAAATGAAGCTGCACAAGCTGCTGGCCATCAACGGAGCGCCGGTTGTCCTGGTCAAAGATGAAGTGCGGCTGGATCTGAAAAATCCCGGACGCGCTACGTTCACGATTCAGGCCACGGCACCGGTCAAAGGCCTGGTGACGCTCGACATCGGCTACAACGAAGGCACCTTGCAGCGTCACTTCATCGGCTACGTGGAGCGCTGCACCGCCGCCAACAGCATGCAGCAGGTGCTGTTCTGCCGTGAGTTGGCCGCGATTTTGGCCAAACCACTGCCGCTGAACCTGCGTCATGTGGACCTGCGTGCTGTGCTGACCGAGATCAGCCACCACACTGGGCTGCGCTTCCGTGTGCCGGAACAGCCGTACGCCAGCGTGAAAGCGCCGTACTTCTACAGCCTGGCCGCCGGTTACCAGGCCATGGACAGCCTGGCCCGGGTATTCAGCATCCCCGACTTTATCTGGCAGCAGCAAGGCGACGGCGAAGTCTTTGTCGGCAGCTGGGCCGACAGCTTCTTTGGCGCCCGACCCGCGCTGCAACTGCCGGTGGAGTTGTTCGAAGGCTACCAGGGCAACCAAAGTGCGATGGTCGCAGCCCTTCCCGGGTTACGACCAGGTGCAACGATCAACCAGGGCGAGCGCATCACCAGCATGACGCTTGCCCACAGCCAGATGGCCATCCGATGGACGCATGCGTGACACTGCATATACTCAGGTTCTCCTGGTCCTAAAAATTAAAGTGCAGAGGGCGGAATGCGATTTTCACAGCGAAATGGATATAGCCTTGGTATAAAAATAGCCCAGCGAGAGTCCATGGATATCGACTTGCGCAATGGGCTTTGGAACGTGATTACTGTTGTGCTTTTCGGAAAATTCAAGGGGGCTAGTGGTGGGTATAATTATGTAGAAGGCTCTAATCTTGAGTCGATAGCAAACAAGATTTGGATGTTCTACTTTAAGCTTCCCCTTGATAAAAGACCTAGTCAATGGAATCAATATCTAGAGTTTGTTCGCGCTTACTTTTTTGAAGCCAAATGGTATGAGGTCTATGATTTTTTAGAGTACGTGGTCAGTGAGGTTATCTCGGCGATTGGAGGTCAATTAGTTATTATCTGCAATCAACTGCTAATTGAGGAGAATTCCGCATATCGATTTGTGGACTCAAAGGTCATAGAAGTAACCTCCGAAGAAGAAATTGAGGAGGTAGAACAAGCAATTAAGTCTAGTATAGCTTTTGAGGGGGCACGTACGCACTTGGCTCGTGCTATTGAACTATATGCTGACCGCCATAAGCCAGATCTCCGAAACTCCATGAAAGAAAGCATAAGTGCAGTCGAATCGCTGGCAATTGAGCTTGTAGGAGAGAAGGCCACTTTAGGGCCGCTTCTAAAGAAAATGGAAGCCAATAAGGTATTGCACCCCGCGCTCAAGAACGCCTTTTCATCCTTATATGGTTACACGAATGATTCCGACGGAATCAGGCATGCTCTTACAGACAAAAGTTTATTGAGCAAGGCGGATGCAAGATTTATGCTTGTCAGCTGCTCGGCATTCATAAATTATATTATTGCGCTTTACGAGGGCGAATGAATTTAGTGGTGATTATAATCTGTCAACCTTGCAATATAATTTTGCTCGGATCAAGTTAGTGCGCGCTATTTAAAACACTTTAACGGTCAAGAACTTTAATATGGATGACGCAATCCGCCGCAGCGTAGAGCGGCAATTTCCAGAACTGACTGGCGGTTACCACCTGCCGCGCTTTGCCCGGGTTGTCGCGGTGGCCGATGCTCCCGCTGGCGCCGGGATCTGCGACGACTTCCGACCACGCTATGCAGTCGACATCGAGGTCTTGGGACCAGACGGCGAACCCGATCCACAGTTGCCGCAGCTCGCCGGTGTACCTCTGCCTTTGCCCACCGGTGGCGAGGAAATGGGCATCTATGCCTTTCCGGAGGAGGGCACCCAGGTGGTGGTGTGCTTTGCCTACGGCCTGCCGAACAAACCCTACATCCAGACAATCCTGCCTCACGGGTTGAGCATGCCCAAGGTGCCGAAAGGCGATCAGGTGTGGCAGCACAGCGAGGCCGCCCAGCAGCGCGTCGACGCGGATGGCAACTGGCTGCGCCAGACCGACGGCAAGATCACCGACAAGTCGATCGAGCGCGACGTGGAGGCCATGGGCAATACCGAGCGCTTCCAGAACCACACCCAGACGATTGACGACCATTCGACCGAGTCAGTGGGTGGGATCAAGAAGATCGAGGCGCTGGGCGCGCTCAAGCTGTTGTCAGGCGGATCGGCAAGCCTGGCGGCCGTGGACGATCTGCACCAGGCCACCGGCCGCGACCTGAACCTGGTGGTGGGGCAGAAGCACAACGCCACGGTGGGTGGCGATATGCAGGAGCGGATTCAGGGACTGCGCCAAAGCGTGGCCAAAGTCAGTCAGCGGTACGAGGCGCCAAAGACTTGGATCGGATCGAGCGGCGTGAATGTGTTGCAGGTGCTGTGTGATCTGCTCGATCTGGTGGAGCAGATGAACGGTCAGTTGGCTGGACATACACACGGGTCAACGCCGCCGCCCAGTAATGCCACCGCGTTCACTGCTGCGTCAGGGACAGCCAAGCAACTGGCCGGGAAGATGAAGCCTATCGTTTTATGAGAGCCTGCGTCGTCGCAGGATAGGTGCGTTGCGCTCCTATCCTGCTGAGCGTTCTTACATTTTTGCGCACATTACAACATCAGCCTGTGTTTTTACCTCTGTTTCAATGCCCAATCTATACTTGCAGTAATCAATTATGTCCTGTCGTAACTCATCGGTAAGCTTATCCACTTGCCGATAGTCTCCATCATTGGCGTGAATATTAAAAAACTGCATTCGCAGTGTGGGTGATTTTTTTATAAAGAAAATCGTATTAACTTCGCCGTCTGAAACTTCGTTGTAGTACCCGACGTTCAGAACCACCAGCAATGTGAGAAGGCCTGCCAATACTAGGTACTTCATTCTGCTTGAGGCCTTGGCGGAGACAGAAGCCCTGTTTTATGACGAATATTCCTTACCAGTTCCATTCCGACATTTCCCGGGCAAATTTTTCCATCTCTATCTTGCCCCGGAAACTCTCGATGTCCACCAAATCGCTCAATCAAAAATACACCTCTCAGGGTGTCGATCAAGTGCAGTAATGCGTCGATTTGCTTCTCAGGTACCGCGTTTGTCGTGCTATACCCCATATATTCAAGTGCTTCACGACCTTTGGCGACCATGTCACCGCCTTCTTCTGCCGTTGTCAGATTTTCTAGAAGTACGATGCCAATGACGCCTGTATTGAACAGCTTAACGCTTGACGCTTGAAGCCGAATATCACGTCCTTCGAGAACGGTGCCGTCGCAGGCAATCCCGTAGTGATAGCCGATATCGTCATATTTATTGCCCATGTGGTGGGCTTGAATGCCCTGCATTTGCTTCACTCCCCCAGGAGTGCATTCGTATGAGCGGCCGGCGTGGTGCAAGGCGATCATGGTGTAGTCCCAGTCCTTCGCCATATCTGGCTTGCCTTTCACTGCCCCCCAAGCAGAGCGCTCGGTGAAGGGATGGCCCAGTGATTTGACCTTATCTATTATCGCTTTGCGAGTGGCTGCCCGGTCATTTACCTTAATCGGGACAGGGCACATGAACTCGCCAGGCTTTATCTCCTGCGCAGTCGCTAGTGTTGCAAACTTGCCACTCATTAGTGCCCCTCCGAAAGTTCGTGAAGCGTCCTAGCGGGGGAGCTGAACTTGATATGAAGTGATATCTGAGAGTCCGGTGAAGGGGCCTTTACATGTGCGATCCCATTAGCATCCGTCACACCTGGAATTTGTACGCCGTCAACGGTCGCGACAAACTCCCTAAGGGCTAGGGGCTTGCCTGTTTCACTGTCGCTGATGCTGAACGACTGCCCGAATACTTTCAGGAAAGCTATTGGTAGTGGCGGAGTAAATGGGACCGGGGTGTGGCTATCCCCGATAATTATTGTGCTAGAGCCCGCAGTTACAGAGTTTCCGTGAGAACCGGTACTCC
The DNA here is from genome assembly GCA_964396695.1 of uncultured Pseudomonas sp. Taxonomy (GTDB): domain Bacteria; phylum Pseudomonadota; class Gammaproteobacteria; order Pseudomonadales; family Pseudomonadaceae; genus Aquipseudomonas. The sequence goes on along the minus strand of CAYNGZ010000036.1, from coordinate 182 downwards.
CAACCATCGCGGCATTCAGCCCGTTGATAAAAACAGTCGAGGAAAGGTCACCAACCAACGGGCTTCCACACGCGCTTTTATCGTTTTTTCTAGCGGCGGGTAAACCATCAAAAAAAACATCGGGAGATCCCGACACGATCGGGTTTGTACCATGCCCAGGAAGTGGGCAGGCGGTAGGGTCA
>CAYNGZ010000035.1:0-25465 GCA_964396695.1 uncultured Pseudomonas sp. | reverse complement strand
GGCGGCTGCGACTTCCAGTTCCAAGCCGTAGGTTTTTGCCATGGGCGCGGCGTATTTCATGGTGTCGCCGAGCATCTGGAGGTTTGTATTGGAGCGCGTGAAGGTGCCCACCAGCACATCACCCAACTTGCCCATCTGGTCGGCTGTCATGCCCAACCCGGACATAATGTTTGAGGCAATGTCGGCGGTCTGTGCCAGATCTGCACCACCAGCGGCCGCAAGGTCGAGCATTCCGGGCATTGCGGCTTTGATGGCTTTGGGGTCGAACCCGGCCATGCCGAGGAAGCCCTGAGCGTCGGCGGCCTGGCCGGCGGTGAACAGTGTCGAGCCACCCAGTTCTCGGGCTTGGTTACGCAAGGCTTCAAGTTGCTTTGCCTTCACCGGGTCACTCTTATCCAGTCGGGTGATGGCCTGAACCCGGCTCATGCTGGCGTCGAACTCCAGGCCAGGTGCTAGAACTCGTGCTCCACCGTAGAGCGCAGCACCACCGCCCGCTATAGCCGCGGCACCTTTGGTTGTCAAATTTCCGGCAAATTGCCGTTCTTTGTCATACGTGGCGCGGGAATTGGCAAGTGCATTTTTGCGTTTGCTGATGGCGATCAACCGCTCTTTCTGGGTATTGAGTGATCGATTGGCTGCATCCACTTGCGTCTTCAAGCTTGCTTCGTGCTCACCGAGTTTGCCGGTGGCGATACCGGCCTCTTTCAGTTTGGCCATGTGAGGGGTTAACCCTCTTCGCTGCTCTTGCAATTTGTTGGTCAAATCACGAACGGCTTCATGGGCTTTGCGAAAGTCATTCTTGAACTTGCCCGATGCAGCTTCTCCACTGTTGTGAAGGGCCGTTTTCATCAGGCGCAGTTGCTCTTGCGCTTTATTCAGTTTTTCGGAGGTAACACCTATAGCGCCCTGTTGTTTCTGGAAAGAGGAAATATTGGCCTGTTGATCCTTCAGTGCCTTGAGTTGGTCGTGAGCAGCTTTCAGCGCTTTCGCGGTGTCAGTGCCGCCGCCGGCAATGCGCCTGAGTGGCCCGGTAGCCTTATCGATGGCGTCGAGCAATACCCGCAGTTTTAGATCATTCGCCATCGGTGGAACTCCGCACCCTGGCGCGTTCGCGCCAGTCCATCAGTTCTTGCAGGCCCAGCTGATCCATGTCAGCTGGCGCCCAGTGAAAGACTATGGCCAGGTCGGCCATGGCGTCCTCTACGCAACGAGGGACGCTTCCGTCTTCACCGACTTCTGCAACAAAAAACTGGTGATCTTGCTGCCGCAGGCCAGCAGGTCGGCCGGGTCCATGCCGGCGGCTTCAGGCGCGGTGATGCCTGGGCTACTGATGCGTGGAATGACCTTGATGAGGCTGGCCACGTCCATGTTCAATAGTTCGACCAACTGCACACCGCGAAGCTCGCCGGATGCCGGTTTGCGCAGGGTGATGGTGTCGATGGTGGTCTTGCCACGAATGATCGGCGTGTCGAGGGTGACGGTATTGTCTTCGACAGTCGGCAGTGCTTCGGTGGTGCCTTCAGGCTTCATGGGATGCTCCAGATTGCGGGGTTGGTTGGGGAATTTGGGTTAGATGCCCAAGGCGGTGCGCTGCTTATCCAGCATGTCGACGCCGTTGACCTTTTCGATGAAGTTGAGCAAATCGATCTCGATGATTTCCTCGTTGTCGACAATCAGCTTGTAGTAGGTGCAGGTGGTTTTCATGCTGTGCTCAGTGTCTTCGCCAGCCTTGGCTTCGCCCATTTCGATGGTTTCGTGACGACCGCGCAGGACGATTTCCACCGCACTGATATCGCCGGTGTCGTCCTGCTGGAACGAACCGGTGAAGCGCAGAGCGACACCCGATGCGTTGACCGCGCCGAACTGGCGCAGGGATATCAGGTCCAGGCCACCGGTTTTCCAGTCGAACTGGATACCGTCGTCGGACATCCCCAGGTCAGCCTTGACCGGGCCATTCATGCCACTGCCGCGATAGGCTTCCATCTTGCGGCCAAGCGGCGGGAGGGTGACCGACTTCACGACACCCACATAGGCGTTGGCGTCGTTGAACAACATGAGGTTTTTGAGTTTGCGGGGCATAGCCATGGCGGTGTTCTCCGGTGCGCAGGCACGGGGTCAGCTCCCCTTGCGGGGAGTCCCGGTTTAACGGTTGATCTTGCTGGCGAACTGCATCAGGTAGCGGTCTGTGATGCGCTGACGCAGGGTGAGGTCTTCCAGCGGTGGCACCGGCGTGTAGTCGTAATCGAGAAAGAGCTTGCCGGCCTTGAGGGTGTCTTTGTCGTTGATGTCTTCAGGGAACCAGCAACTGCCGCCCATCAGGTAACCCGAGGCGATCAGCTCGCGGAACGTGGCGTTGACGCCTTCGATGATGTCGCGCACCAGGGAGGCGTGCATTGGTTTGTCGATGGCCCACATGTGCGCCTCGGCCATGGTGTCGGCGAGGATCTGCGCGGTGCGGGTGTAGTTCTCGAAAGCGAACAGGGGATCGTCGCTACAGGTGCGGCTGCCCCAGAAGCGGAAGCCACCTTCATTGATCAGCGTGGTGACTTCGTTGCTGTTGAGGTAGTTGGCATCAGTCGCCGGGTTTTGCAGGTCCCAGAACACGTCGGCGCTGATGCCGGTCACGCCGTTGACGGCGACGTTGGACAGGGTTTTGTGCCAGCCCGTTTCCTGGTCGATCTTGGCGCGCAGGCCGAGGGCGCGGGCCACAGCGGCGGCGTTGACGGTTTTGCTGGTGACGGTGTCCCAATTCTGGAAGTCCGGCCAGATCACCATGACTTCCCGAGCACCGAAGTTCTCGCGGTAAGCGACGGCCTCTTCCTTGGTTTTGCAGTCCCAGGCGCTGACGTAGTTGAAGGCGCGCAGCTGTTGGCCGATGGCGACCAGGGCGGTGGCCACAGGTTGGCTGTCCAATCCCGGCACGCCGAGAATGCGTGGCACCAGGCCGACTTTGGCCTTGGCGGCGAGCAGCGCTTTCATGCCGGTGTATTTGCCGTCTGCCGTGGTGGTGCCGATCAGGGCGCTGGTGGTTTCAGCTTCGGTTGGACCTTCCTTGACCCGCACTACGATGACGTAAGGCTTGGTCTGGTCGGCGATGGCTTGCAGGCTGACGGCGAGGGTGCCTTTCACACCGGCTTTGCCGATGGCGGTTTGCACGTTGGTCAGCAGCACCGGCGTGTCGAACGGAAATACAGTGGCGTCAGCGTCGTCGGCAGTGCAAACCAGGCCGATGACAGCGGTGGGGATGGTGCGAATGGGGCGGGTGCCGTCGTTGAGTTCGATGACCCGCACGCCGTGAAGATAATCGGCCATGGGTTTTGCCTGCGCAGTGAATGGAGTGACAGTGCACAGGCTGCCGCGCGCGCGCCGGATGGGCGAGCGAGGGGATTTGTAGGGGAGGTGGCTACAGGGCACAACAAAGTCATGTCCTGTAGCTGAGTTTACTGAGTCAGGTCGATGATCCAGGCGGGCGCCACGGGGCGAAGCTGTTGTGCGGGAAAGTCTGGCGATTGAGGCCAGTCACGTAGCATCTGCACGTAGACCAGCAGCTCACGGTACTGTTCGGAGCTTAATGTGGTCGCAATACTCAGCTCAGTCTGACCGCGATGGCGCTCAACCAACCATTTGACGCGATCGATGGTTGCGTCTCGCCAATTGCGTTCGAGCGTTTCAATCTCTGCCCTTGAGAGTGGGGGCGGCGCCTTGAATGCGCCTCCTGAATACGACCAGCCTACTTCGATCTCTACGCTGCAAGGCCTCCAGATCAGCGCCTCATGGAATCGCCCAGCCGGATCAATCTGTGTCAGTTCTTTGACCGTACTATCTTCGATTCTTGCCCACATTGTCGTCACCATTGAATTGAAACCATGCCGTCCGCACCATCAGGCGCGGCGCTGTCAGCACGCCCACCACCGCCCATTCCAGGAGTTTTCGGTTTAGTGTTGGAAGCCCTTGCAGCGATGGACTCGCCACCACCACCGGCACCGCCGTAGAACGTATTATTGTAGGATGTGCCCATCGGTACACCGCCGGCTCCACGCGAGGCGTTTTCATCACCGCCAACACCCGTACCGGCTGACGGCCCGTTTCCATTGATAGTGCCGCCCGCACCCCCTGTGGCTGACAAGGTGCTGCCAAATGATGAAGCTCCGCCCTGCCCACCAATATTTTCGGTTGTCACAGCACCCACACCGCCCGCGCCCACCGTAATGGTCACTGAGTTGATGCCGGTCAGATCGAACAACTTCCGAGCTATACCACCACCAGCACCACCCGAAGGACCGGGGAGTACTAGAGAACGACCGCCCCCACCGCCTGCGCCGTAAACAACGACCCATGCCTTAGTCACACCGGCTGGCACATTCCATGTGTAAACCCCTGGTACTGAATAGACGGCACGCCCACGGAACGGGAACAGTGCCGCGGCCTTTTTGGGCGTCACGATTGTGCTGTCGTCAACGCCCGCACTGACCAAAATCTGAGGCGCAATCCGGGCGATACCGAGAGCACTTTCTGTTGCCTGGATGACCTTGGCGACAATGGCCTGAAACACTCGCAAAGCATTCATCGGTTTGTTGGTGTCAGCGCCGGTCTCTGCCTCGGATTGACTGGCGAAGGCAACCCCATAACCTGCGAGCGAGGTGGATTTATCCGCTTTGGCGGCCGGTTCAAAGTTCCCCGTGTGCCAGAAATGTCGCCAAGGCCCGAAACCGGCGGGCTCTTTGCGTCTAAAAGCTACTGCATCGGTGCCGAGGTTGTACGAAAGCGTGACCCCGTAATCACCAAGTACATGGTTGAGGGCAAGAGACCCCGAGTAACCCTCCGGCCGGTTCGAGGTGTTCCCATCGCCCAGGACAAACAGACCGGTTTTGAGCAGATTGTTATAGTTCGTGGATACGATAGAAGCGGCAAACCCATCGGTGATGCCGTACCCCTCTAAAGTCGTGGGGTTGGCGCCCGACAGCACCACACCACGTTTGTCGATGGTGACTTTGGTGAAGGTACCGGCCGTTTTGTTCGGCGGCAGCACCGACAGGATGGAGTCATCCACGTACGCCCGTGTCGCAAGCACTACGCTGGGGTCGATTTTCAGCTCGACGTTGGCCGTGTTGCTGACGATCAGAATCATCCGAATGACTTGAGTCCGACCTGAGCCCTGTGTGAGCAACGGCTTGAACGTCGGCGCGCAGTTGGCAACGGCGACAAGGTCACCGGCGGCGTCGTATAGGCCAATCTCGCGAACCCACCAGCCGCCGATGTTTTCCGGAATGACCTGTTCGGCAATGATGATGTTGGGGTTGTTCGGGTCAACCTTCACCTGGTTCAGCGGGGCTCTGCGGCGCTCATTAATCAGCCGGGTTTGCTGTTCGCTGGGGACCGGCTCGGTGTTGTTGGCGTCCCCCACGCCCATCTGCGCAAAGGTCCAGGGCACGCCCAAGGCGTCTGCGTTGGCCTGCTTGGCCTTGCCGATGGCGGTAAGGATGGCGAAAAACTGGCTGTTTTGGTCGGTCATGGGTAGATGTCCATCGTGTCGATTTGGTGTTCGCGCCCACCGAGGCGAAGGAAGCCACTGACCTCGATGTCGCGTTGCGTTGGCGGGTAGACGCTGAGTTCGTCGCCTTCGTAAACACTGGCGCCGAGGTGAACAAGGCCGGTGGTTTCCAGGCTGATGGCAAGGCCGGTGAGGTGACGGGTGAGTGGCTTGGCGTCATCGATGAGCCAGGTCAGCTCCTGGTACATCTCTTCGGTGATACCGGTTTCCAGTACACCGACCTTGCGGACAAAGGTGGCGCGGGGGCCGGGTGGAACGGTTTGCCACCACTCAACGACCTCGATCAAATACCCCAGCGGTTCAACGACACGGCGCAGCGCGCCGATGGTGCCCTTGCGTGAATGGATGTAATACGCGGAGCGAATGGCTGCACGCTTGGCAGCTTCAGGCCATTTGCTGTCCCAGCGGTCCACCGAGAAGGCCCAGGCCAGGTACGGCAGCAAGGGCAGGGGGCACAGGTCCGGGTTGTACAGCGTACGCAACGGAATAGGCACGCGCTGGATCTGTGCCAGGGCTTGCGCGGCTTGGCGCTCCAAGGGCGTCGAGTTGCTGGGGAGAAGCGGCAGGTCGGTCATCACTCGACCCCCAACGCCAGATCAATGAGCGTGCAGTAGGGGGCTTGGTACTGGGTGGCGACGATATCGACCCAACCTTCCAGCACCACCTTGCGCACGCCTTCGACGTGCAAGTAGGCGTGCACGATGGATTCGGACACTTCCAGACCCAAGCGACGGCGCTGATGCACAAATTTCAGCAAGCTGGCTTCGGCGGCTTTGAGGATCAACTCGGATTCGGGGCCTGCGGTCAGCGGGAAAATCCTGGCCTTGACCTGGTAGTTGATGATCTCGGCGCTTTGAACGGTCAGGCGGTCGGTGACGGGGCGGCGGTCGTCGTCGCTGAGGTAGGTTTTGACTGTGGCCAGCAGGGCAGGTGGGGCGCGGCCGTCGTCAAGGGTCGATTGCACCGTCACCACCGCTTCGGCGGGGAAGGGGCTTTCGGCGGTGGCGTCGGCCACCTGACCGTCAGCGGATCGGGCGTGGAAGATGTAGCTGTTGCGCGGCCCGGCGGTGCTCAGGCCTTCCCACGCCATCTGCGCCCGTTCGCGCAGGCTGTCGTCGCCTTCCATCAGTTTCGGAATGGGCGGTACCGCTGACGGGTTGGCTTTCTGAATGATCAGGCGCTTGACGTTGTAGTTGGCGGCGAGGTTCTCCAGGTCGGTGCCTTTGGCCAGGGCCAGCATATTGGCGACCGAGGCTTCATTGACCCGCTGGCGCCAGACCATTTCGCGGTAAGCGTTCTCTTCCAGCAGCTTGGTCAGCGGCTCGGATTCCATGTCGAGGCGTCCAGCGATTTCGGCTTGTTCCTCGGCTGGCCAGAGGCTGATGGCGTAGGCCTTACGTTCGGCAAGGATCTGCTCATAATCGATCTGCTCGACCACTTGCGGCGCAGGCAGTTGGCTGAGGTCGATGGCGGTGAAGCTGTTCATACGCTGCCCCCCAGATGCAGGGGAATGCTCAGGCTCAGCGGTTCGTTGGTGTCGACGATGCTGCCTTCAATATCCAACGTTGATTGGCCTTGCAGGGTGGCGCCGAGAAACTGCACGCGGCTGAGGCTGACTCGAGTTTCCCAGCGCATCAACGCCATGACAGCGGCGGCGTAGACCCGTAGGCGAGTGACATCGTTGAATGGATGGTCCACCAGCTCAGGCAACAGGCTTCCGTACTCGCGGCGCATGACTCGGGTGCCGATGCGGGTGCCCAGAATATCGGGCATCGACTGGGCGATGTGTTCGACGGTGTCGATGGCGGCGCCGGTTTCTCGGTTCATAGCGGCTCGCCCGACTGCTCGTTGCCAGACTTCACACCGCCGTGCGGGTGTTTGACCAGGCTGATATCCGCCGCCACCACGTCCACCGAGGCGGTGACCTTGCCGGTGATGTTCTGGTTGCCGGTCTGGGTGTAGTCGCCCTCGTGGGTGATTGGGCCGACGATGTGAATGCCACCGGTGCTGATCAGGTTGGTGGTAGCGCCCTCGACCAGCGTGGCGTTTAGGTGGTGGGCGATGCTGTCGTATTCGATGACGGTACCGTCGCGGTAGGTGCGACGGTGTAGGCCTTCGCGGTCGCCGTTAGCGGGGATTTGATCGCTGAAGAGGCCGGTGAGGACGATGCCGTTGCCGAGCTGACCGGAGGGACTGAACAGGATGATTTGTTCGCCTACGGTCGGTGGGTCCCACTCGCGGTCGGCTCCTGCACGCGGGGCGATCCAGGGTAGCCAGCCGGTGGTGAGGGCGCCGGTTTTGACTCGTACGCGTGGGGGCTTCATCTGGAGTTCGGCGATGGTGCCGAAGCGGATGAGGTTTTCGATCAGGCGGGCAAGGGTGGCTAAGTCGTTCATGGCGCCGATGGTGGCGCCATGAACGAAGCTGTGCAGCTTTGAGAAGTTGTGCGAGTGAGAGTTACAACTTGATCCGATACCTCAGGATCAAAGTTTATTCGTCAAAATCGCCGGCGTTTGCGGCTCTTATCATTTCCGGTATGTGGGTGCCAATGTATGCAAGAAATGAGAACGCTTTCAAACTGTTAATCTCTGTCCCGTAGTTGGATACTTCTCCATGTAGGACCTGATGGCGATTGAGAGCGTTAAACACGTTTCCAGAGTCTTGCGTGGCTTTATTACGCTGCTTTTTGCTTTTGACTATGTCCATTGTTTCAAGATTAAGAATTTGCTGCAGCAGATCTTTAGCTCTTTGATTTTTACCGATTTTTTCGAGAATGTATTTGTTGCGTTCTGTTTGATTTTTTTCGCTCAATGGCATCTCAATACCAGTGATTCCGTTGAGGATGCCGTCAGCCTGAGCAATAAAAACGGGGATGCTTAGATAGTATCCTTCAATACCGTGATTTTTATGGGCGTTTACTGCCGCCTCAATTGCTAATTTTCTTTCAGGGTATTTATCTGTTAGCTGCTTCGTGTACCAGGCTAAATCTTCTGTGTAGTGCGCTCTCAATATTTCGTCTATATCATCGGCTGTAGCATCCTTGAGCGCTGCAACTAGCCTAAAAGTGTCACGGAAAGAGTTGTCCCAATTGAAAAACCAGCCTCGCGAAGACGCTGTGCTGATGGCTTCTCTTGATCGGGGGCGCAATCCATCAATACGAGACTTCACAGACTTTCCGTCGGTTTCTACGACAAATGCTAGGAGTGCGGGGTCTATCTTCAAATTCTCCATCCATTGCCCGAGCTTTTGAAACCCTTCGAAAAACGGAGTCATCGGCTTTAGTACTTCAGCCAGTGTCGTTTCGGTCAGAGTTTTTTTGAGCTTCTCGGTTGTCTTGATCGGCACATCTTCCTGATCTGTCATAAAAGTCCCTTGGATAAGGTTGATTATGGTGGACGCTAACTTTTACCACTGAATCTTTAAGATAGACTATTTCACGATGTGAGATGAGCCAATAAGCCATCGCGGATAAGATCAAGGTCGACGTCAGTAAACCCCAGTACCTCTCGCTGCTCATATTTCACTTCCGGTGCGTCGCGTTCCGCTTGATCCTTTAATCCGTACTGGTGCACCCTGGCAATGCGGGCAATGCGTCCCGTGAATCCAACGCTAATAGCGTTGCCGTCAGCTTTGACCTTCAGGAAGCGTGCAGTGCGCAGTTTCTGGAACATCTGCACCTTGCGCTTGACCCGGCCCAGCTTACCCCGCAGGTTTCGTTGTTTGCGGGGCGCGTATTTGCTGCCGTCCGGGTTACGTTGGGCGATAACCCGTTGCTGCTGGCTACGGCGCAAGGCCTGACCGAGGCTGCGGGCGAGCCGGTTGCGCGCTGCGGGTTCCAGCTGTCGGAGCAGGCCGGCGGCCCAGTCTTCCAGCGCTTCCAGTCGATTGGTCATTGAGGGACAACCCATTCACTGCCGGTGCCTTGCGCGCCGGGAATCCATGCCGGGTCGAGAAAGCTCGCGACGCACTGCGGCTCGCCAGGGTGGCGGATGGTGGTGTTGCCTTCATCGTCCTTGCCCACCACGACGCGTTCGGTCAGCGGTAAGGTCAGGCTGAGGTCGACTTTGCTGTTGTCGAGAATATCGGCTTCGAACTGGATGCCTTCCGCTGACTTGTAGAGGTTTTCCAGCAGCTCGGACTGATGCACGCTCAACCAGCCGAGCAGGGGCAGCATGACGCTGTCGGGGTGGCCGGCGAAGTCGGTGAGGATGACCTGCAGGTCGAAGCTGTATTCAAATGACAGACTGGCCGCAGCGGTGCAGCGGACTTTGCCGTTGTCGATGAAAATCAGCAGTCGGTCAGGGTTGTGCCGGAGGTCTTGCACGGTTTTGAGCAGATGGGCACGAAGGCTTTCGGGCTTGTTCATAGTGGACCTGTTGAAGGTTGAGCATGTCGAGGAGTGTCGCGTCACGCCATTGGCCGACGTACTCGACGGGACTGTAGAGAGGCGGCGGGGCCTTGGGATAACTGCTCTTCGGTACCGTGTATTCGACCTGCAGGATGATTTTGCCGAACAGGCCACGTCGCCAAGATGTTTTCCCGGTGAGTACCCCGTTGCTCGGTTTGGATGAGTTCATTGGGATTGTGTCTGTTGGTGCTGGTAAACCATATCGACCTGACCTGCACATTCCGCCCAGGCGGCTTCGACGCGGTCCTGGTCGGTGAGCTGGTCGCCGTTATTGAGCGGGCTGGTCGCCGGCAGCGTGCAGGGCACCACGGCCGGACAGCCACTGACGATAAGCGTCGGCGCCGGTGAGGGCTGGTCGCTCGCGCAACCGGCGAGCAACATCAGGCAGAGGCTGGGCAGCCCACTCTTGTAGTTCGGCGTTTTCACGTTTCAGTGCCTCGATCATTCGTTCACGTTTGGCCAGACCTTGGCGCAGCAGATCCTGCTGGGTGCGCAGGTTGGCCTGTGCATCGCGTTCCTGTTGCAGGGTGGTGCGCAGGGCGTTGGCGGTGGCAAGGTTGCGGCCGGCCTCTTCACGAGCGGTGCCCGCGTCTTTCGTTGCCAGCTCCGCATTCTTGTCGGCTACGGTGATGCGCTGTTCCTGGCCCCAGATCAGCAGCGCCAGGGCACCGAACAGGGCAATGCCATACAGGGCTTGGCGCAGGGGGCTCATACCAGGAACTCACCGAGGAACAACACCCGGAATTGCTCGGGTGTGTATTCGGCCCGAACGTCTGCCAGCCAATCGTCATTTAGGCCGAAGGGCCAGAAATGCCGCTCAAAACGCAGGCCGTTGGCCTCGAGCAGTTGCATCAACAAATCGTTTTCGGGCGTGTCGACACCCAGTTTCCGTACCCGTTGTGCGGTTGTGGCGTAGTAACCACCTTCGCGAATCTCGGTTGAGGTCTGCCAGTCGAATTCGTCGTAAAACCAGATGGCATTGGACAGGTCGACGCCGACGGGAGGGGGCTCACCATCGGCGAGAACAATGACGCCAGGCATCTGCCGACGCATGTCCTGTACCAGGGCCAAGTAGGTGACGAAAATGACGGTTTCCCCTTCACTTTTGAGTCGCTTCGCAATCTTGACCAATCGAGCGGTTTTGCCGGTCATGCGAGGGGAAATGTCGAGATAAGCGATTTTGAGCGTCATGCGCGATACCACCCCAGTTGATTCATTGCACCGACATCGAGTTGTTTGACTGGGCCACGAACGATGATCACCTTGCTGTCGGGCATCAGGTAACGCAGTGCTTCGATCAACTGCTGTATGCCTTCCGCCTCGGTGTTTTCAGGTACCACCAGTAGGTCACCGTCCTGCACTCTCAGTTTGCGTACGCTGCTGAGGTCGATCATGCCGCCACCGCCTGACCGCAGTCGCAGCCTTCGTGCCGTTCATAAGCGCGCTGCAATTTGATGTCGTACAGGTTCCGCTGGTAGTTCGGGCCGTTGTAGAGCTTGGCGAATTCGGCCCATTTGCGGGCCTTCAAGGCTTTGTGCAAGGCCGGGTCGGTTTCGATAAAGCGCACGAAGGCATCGAACTGCTGCGACTCGCTCGCGCTCATGGCGGCGACAAAATCCTGCACGCTGGCGTAGCCCAAACGTTTCCAGTGAAAGCCCATAATCTGGAACGCACCCCAGGACGCGGACTCGAGTGCGGCGGTGTCATCGATCAGTCGAGCGTTGCTCAGGCGTTGGTGTTCGGCGGTACCGCCGACGTAACCACCGGCCTTCGGGTTGACCAGTGCCGGATTGGTGAGGGCGAGTTGATCGGCTTGGCGCTTGAGTTCGGCAGCGTCGTCACCGTCGTGTCGCGGTGTAGCCAGTTGGCGGTACATGATGTGTCGTTCGAATAGGATTACCGGCTTGCCGTTGTCGAGGAAGCCCTTGCCTCTGGACTCGACTTCATTCACCGCGTAGACGCTGGCCAGCGGCAGGTCGAGGCGTTGCGCAGCGTTGACTAAGTCGGCGTTTTTCAGCAACTGCACACAATCGCCACCCGCCAAGCTGTTTTGGGTCTTGGGACCGGCGATGCCATCGGCCACCAGCCCGACTTTCAACTGATGAGCCCGCACCGCAGTCTCAGTGGCGTCTCCATAGTCGCCGTCGACGGTCAGCTGGGCGCCGTGGTTGTTGAGGTTCTTTTGCAGGATGCGCACCGCTTGCGAGCGGTCGCCGTGGCGAAGTGTGGTCATAGTTGTTCTACCTTGCGGGTGAAAAACTTCTTGGCTGCGGCGCGAGTACCCTCGACACCGAGCAGACCGATAACCCCACCGAAAAAGGGCGCGGTGGAGGCCGGAATGCCGAGCAATGCCAAGCCATGGCTGGCAGCCAAGGCCAGCGTGCCGCAGAGCGGGGCTTCAATCGCCATACGGCGCAACGTGCCACCGCCGTACATGATGCGAAGGGCGGCGATGACCAAGGCAAGAAGGCCGGCGTACAGCGTCGGCCAGTTTTGTTCGAGCCAGGCGGCAAGCCAGGCCCAGGTGTCGGGACGTTCAGGCATGCGCTTCATTCCGTGGTCCAGGGTGGGTGGGTTCAAGGGCTCGGCCGGTCAGTCCCATAGGTTCACCATCTGCCGTTGCGGGGCGCTGACTTGGGCTTCGGGCATTTGAACGGCGAGGCCTTGCGGCAGGGTTGGGCCGTAATCGGCGAGGCCGGGGTTGGCGTCGAGTACCGCTTCGGTAACACCGGCTGTACGACCGTAGTGACGCCAGCAGAGTGCGTCGACGGTGTCGTTTTGCTGAGCGCGAACGGTGATGGGCATCAGATCAACTCCACGGTCGTGCGGTCGCGGTCGAGGAAGTCACGGATGGCCCAGCGCAGATCGCGGCGGTAGTCGTCGATGTTGGGGGTGAGTTCTTCGGCCTTGTGGCTGCCGGTATTGGTGGTGTCGTAGGAGCGGTAGCGCTCACAGACTTCGGCGCCAGTGGCCGCTTCGATGGCGCGCTTATACAAGTGCACCTGCTCAGGAATGTCCTCAACGATGTCACCCGGAACGTCGCTCAGCTTGGTGAAGCCGGCAGCTTGTTGTTCGATACGCCAGGTTCTCAATTCGCGGTTGACGCTGATGGCTGCTGAAATCACAGCGGTTTCCAGTCGTGCCGGTGTGACGCTGGAGTCAATACGCAAAGTGGCGCGCAGGTTTTCCAGATCGATCGAGGGCCAGAAAGGGTCGGTATTGATATGGCCGCTGGCTGGAGTGCCACCGGCTACGAATCCGCTCATGTCGCTGCGCTCAAATAGGTCGCCGGTGGTCGGGGCTTCACGTTCAGGAGGAGCGGCCTGGCCGATCCGCCCCGAGCCGGCGGGGTGCGTGGGGACGCTCAGTTAGCTGCTGGAGCAGCGTATTTTTTGAGGAGGCGCTCAACGCGCTCCAAATCCTTCTTACCACCGCAGTTGGAGTTCAGCTCGATGGCACGGGACAGATATTTTTTCGAGGACTCCAGGTGACACAGGGCGGCCACCTTGCTTTCCGACGTGTCGTCATCGGAAACCATCTCCGCGAAAGCCTTGCCCAGGGCCAGATGCAGCTTGGCTTTGGCCTGATCTGGCATGTCTTCATCGCCAGCGATTTGCTCAGTGCGCAGCAGCAGCTTCACGTCGAACGTGCCACCGGCCTTCTGCGCTTTCAGGGCGACTTCGGCAATTTCTTCGGCAACGATGGTGCCGGTAGTGCGTTCGAAGCGGTCAGGCATGAGCAATGCGTACTGGATGACGTACTCGGCAATGTCGAGGGCGCCGGCAAAGTCGCCGGCATCCATTCGCCAAACCATCAGAGTGGTCAGCACTTGGTCCTGCGCGCCTTTGCCTTCTGCCAGAACACCTTCCACGTACGGGACGTATTCAGGTAGCAGTTGTTTTTTCAGCTCCGCTTTACCTTCGGTCGACTGCACCTGTTTCAGGCGCAGGTAGTCCTGTTGAAGCTTCGCCAGGTGCAGTTCGTAAACGGTAGAACCTTCCATGGTCATGGCTGGGCCGGCCACGGCAGCCGCTGCAACGGCTGCTGTGACGCGCTGGAAGTGACGGCGGCAAGGGTTGGTCATGATCGCCGGCCTCAGCTCAGGGTGATGTTTTCGGCCATGGCAGCGCAGCCCAGGTCTTCAATCACGTAGCTTTCATTGACCGATTCGAAGTTTTCGATGCGGTCGCGTTTAGCGTTGTCGACGACGGTGCGGCGGCGAGTGCCTTCCTGCCAGTAGAGCGACAGGTTGTCGAGGCGGGTCACCAGCAGGCCGTTGGCCGGGAAGTGCGGCACGCGCACGGCGGGCAGGTTACCGATACGCTTCTGGCTGGTGACAATATCGGCCGCGAGCATCTCGGTCGGCGCCTGGGTTTTGTTGATGATCGGGAAGTACTTGTCTGCCAGCAGCTGGCGACCACAGATCACTACCAGGTCGGTGTCTTCCTGATACCAGGGTTCGATGAACTCGTTGACCATGCTGACGACCAGGGCGTCGATGTTTTCGAAGTCCTTGCCAGCGCCGATCTGGATTTTCCCGCTGCCGTCGACCACTTCGTGCAGCACACGAGCGGCGTTCTCCAGACGCATTTTTTGCAGCCAGCCAATGTTCACGTCTTGCAACAAGGGGCTCGTGGCCGGGTTGGAGGTCGCTGCTCGGCTGGTGCCGTTCCAGCCGATCATGATCCGGTTGAGCGCCTGGGCCTTGATGATGGCGTCGCGAATACGCGCCTGGAAGTCCTTGAACTTGGCCCACTGATCCAGCTTCTGGTAACGGATGCCGGTGTCAAAGTTGGTCTGGGTGCAGGTGTACCCACGGTTGTCCAGGCCGCTCGGGTCGCGGGGCTCACGGTCCTTGAGGGTCGTGTCGGTGGTGCTGGCAATGGTGCCGTCGATACCAATGCCGATTTTTTCGCCCGACTGCTCTGAGACGCCGAACACGTTGATGGCGCTGAGGAAAGCGCTGGATTCCTGGATACGGGTTTCCAGGGTTTGGGCGACGCTCGGGGCAGCGGTGAACTTGGTGGTGACGTCGCTCACGCCGTGCAGTTGCGCGAGTTGTTGCAGGTAGGCGTTGTACAGAACGCGGGTATCGTTACGCATGGTGTTCTCCGATGTTCCTTGGCTGGGTGTTGTCCGTGGTGTGGATCAGCAGTCGGTGACGAGTGCGCCGTCACCGCCCGTAGCCGGCGGGCGAACGGAGAACTGCGGTTTTTGTCCGGTGGTATCCGGGGTGTTTTCGAGCTTTTTGACCAAAGCCGTGAAGTCGGTGGACAGCTTGTCGTGGGCGGTCTGTAGCTTTTCACGAGCCGATTTTTCGGCGGCGAAAGCTTCGCCTTGGCCGGCTACATGCTCGGCCATCGCTTCAACGGCCTCGCCGAGTTCGGTAAAAAGAGCGGCGTCCTTGCCTTCCTTGTCCTTGCTCTTGCCGAGGAGATCGAGAACGCGGCTGAACAGGCCTGCGACCTTGCCGCTTTCGTCCTCGACTTCTTCGAATTCAAGTTCGATCTCGATGGCCTCGGAAAATAGGTTGCCAGGATCGCGCTTACGGTTTGCCAGCGGGTTCTTGTCTGGGTGTTGAGCGCTGAAGGTCAGCATCTCGGTGCCCAGGCTTGCCGGGGTGTCGGTGACCGCGATGCCGTCCAGATAAGCGCGCCCGGTGTCGGCGAACTTCGGGCGGATTTCGATACTGGTAAACATTTTCTGCCGCGCCTTGTTCATGGTGACCAGGTCGGCAGTGGGTTCGATTTGGGCAAACAGGGCGAGCTTTTTGGCCCCGGCGATTTCGACTTCCTCAGTCTTCAGCGCGACTACGTCGCCGTAAGCACGGAACGGGCTGTCTGGCAGCAAGCTGCGCATGTGCTCGATCCAGACCCGCGCCCCGTAGGTGTTTTGGCTGTAGGTCTCGGCGGCATCGACCAGCCATTGCCGTTCGATCTGGCGACCGTCGGTGGTGGCGCCTTCGACGGCGACGCGGAAGAACTTGGAGCGGTGTTTCTTGGTTGGGGTGTCGGTTTTGCCGGCCATGCGTGAATCCTCAGTGCGGTGGCTGTGTGCCTTGGCGATGAGCGCATGTTGTTGAGCGCGAGCGCGACGGGCAACGAGGCGCTGTTGTAGGGGCAGGGACTACAAGGGCCGACGCGAGAACTGTTCGCGCGCGGGCGGCAGGATCTGCGCCATGAATGCCATCGTCGATTTGTCCACCGATCACCGCCGCCATGCCAAGCACCTGTACTGGCAGGGGTATCGCGTGTGCGAGATCGCCGAGCTGATCGGGGAGAAGGAAAAGACGCTGCACAGCTGGAAGGCCCGCGACGAGTGGGACCGGGCTACACCGCTGGAGCGTATACAGGCCGCGACTGAAGCCCGCTTGGTACAACTGATCCTCAAAGACCCCAAGTCAGGATCGGACTACAAGGAAATTGACCTGCTGCACCGGCAGCTGGAGCGGCAGGCTCGCATTCAGCGCTTCAACGATGGCGGTACCGAAACCGAGCTGAATCCGAACCTGGCCAAGCGCAATGAGGGGCCGAAGAAGGCGCCGAAACGCAACGAGTTCGACGAAGAGCATATCGAAAAGCTGACTGAGGCTTTTATCGACGGCTGTTTCGGTTATCAGCTGGATTGGTACAAGGCGGGCAATCAGCGCACCCGTGCAATCCTCAAGTCTCGGCAGATCGGGGCGACGTTCTATTTCGCTCGGGAGGCGTTGATTGATGCGCTGACCACCGGGCGTAATCAGATTTTCCTGTCAGCGTCGAAAAATCAGGCGCATATCTTCAAGGCTTATATCCAGGCCTTTGCTCGCGAGGTGGTCGGTGTCGAGCTGACGGGCGACCCGATCATTCTGGGCAATGGTGCGGAACTGCACTTCCTGGGCACCAACGCCCGCACGGCCCAGGGCTATCACGGCAATTTCTACTTTGACGAGTTCTTCTGGACGTTCAAGTTCAAGGAGCTGAACAAGGTCGCCAGCGGCATGGCGATGCAGAAACAGTATCGCCGGACCTACTTTTCGACGCCCTCCAGCATGGCACACGAGGCCTATACGTTCTGGACCGGTGAGCGTTTCAACAAGGGCAAGCCGGCGGCGCAACGGGTCAAAATCGACGTTTCCCACAACGCGCTGCAACAGGGGCGGTTGTGTGAGGATCGGGTTTGGCGGCAGATCGTCACCATTCTGGACGCGGAAGATCGGGGCTGCGATCTGTTTGACCTCGACGAGCTGCGCCAGGAATACGATGCCGAGGCCTTCCAGAATCTGCTGATGTGCCAGTTCATCGACGACGGGGCCAGTATTTTCCCGCTGGCCATGTTGCAGCCCTGCATGGTGGACAGCTGGGACCTCTGGGCGCAGGACTACAAACCGTTTGCCGCGCGGCCGTTTGGGGATCGGCAGGTCTGGGTGGGTTACGACCCGGCAGAGAGTGGTGACAGTGCCGGCCTGGTCGTGATCGCTCCACCCATGGTGCCCGGTGGCAAGTTTCGGGTTCTGGAGAAACACCAGTTCCGGGGTATGGACTTTGCTGCCCAGGCTGAAGCTATTCGCCAGGTCACCAAGCGCTATTGGGTGACCTACATCGGGATCGACATTACCGGCATGGGATCTGGCGTGGCCCAGCTGGTGAAGCAATTTTTCCCGAACATGACCACCTTCAGTTACTCACCTGAAGTCAAAACCCGCTTGGTGTTGAAAGCCTACGACGTCATCAAAAACGGCCGTCTGGAGTTCGACGCCGGCTGGACTGACTTGGCCCAGTCGCTTATGGCAATCCGCAAAACAATCACCGCCTCCGGGCGCCAGTTCACTTACACGGCCGGTCGAACTGACGAGACCGGCCATGCCGATTTGGCGTGGGCAACGTTCCATGCGTTGCACAACGAACCCCTCGAAGGGCAGACCACGGCGAACACCGGATTTATGGAGTCCTACTGATGAGCAGACGTAAGCGCGGAACCCAGCTGGCCACCGCTCAGCCCCCCGTTGAGGGGGACCTGCTGCCGCCTGAATCTGGGCCGGTTGAGGCGTTCACTTTCGGTGATCCCGCGCCAGTGCTGGATAGCAGGGAGATCCTCGACTACCTGGAGTGTTGGGCCAATGGGCGCTGGTTTGAGACGCCCATGTCCATGGACGGCCTGGCCAAGACGACACGGGCCAGCGTGTACCTACAGTCCGGGTTGAACTTCAAGCGCAACATGCTTGCCCGCACGTTCGTTCCCCATCGGCTGTTGAGTCGGCAGGCATTTGAGCAGTTCGCCCTGGACTGGCTCTGGTGCGGCAACTGCTATCTGGAAAAACGCAACAACATGCTTCGCAACACCCTGGGCCTGCTGCCGCCGCTGGCGAAGTACATGCGCCGAGGCATCGACTTGGAGACCTATTACCAGGTGCGTGGCTGGAAGGATGAACACGAGTTTGCACCCGGTTCGATCTGCCACTTGCGCGAGGCCGATATCAATCAGGAGATTTACGGCCTGCCGGAGTGGCTAGCAGCGCTGCAAAGCGCACTACTCAACGAGAGCGCCACCCTGTTCCGCCGCAAGTATTACAACAACGGCAGTCACGCCGGGTTCATCCTCTACATGACCGATGCGGCGCAGAAAGAAGAGGACATCGACTCACTGCGTACCGCGCTGAAGAACTCCAAAGGGCCAGGCAACTTTCGCAACCTGTTCGTGTACGCGCCTGCCGGGAAGAAGGATGGAATTCAGCTCATTCCGGTGAGTGAGGTTGCTGCCAAGGACGAATTCAGCTCGATCAAGAACATCAGCCGCGACGACCTGCTCGCGGCCTTGCGTATTCCGCCGCAGTTGATGGGCATCGTGCCGCAGAACGCGGGCGGTTTTGGATCATTGCGGGAGGCTGCTGAGGTTTGGGCGGTCAACGAGCTGGAGCCGTTGCAGGCGAGGCTTGCTCAGGTCAACGAGTGGCTTGGCGAAGAGGTCGTCAGCTTCAAGGAATTTGAGCTTCCAACGGGGGGGGGGAAGTAGTACCCCGACCCGCCATAAAACCGCGTAATCTCCCACCTCAACCGTTGTCATTTCGACAATGGTTGAGGTGGGTTGCTCGGCCAGCATCCTGCTCCACAGTGAAAATCCAGCATCTGATGCTTTGCGCCTTGCCTTCTTCGTTGCGGGCATGCGTTGAAGGGCTCGATTTTTGGGCTTCGACAAAGCGCGGATGCTGGCTAAGGCGTAAGGCGTGCCGCAACTCGATTAGGTTGGGCATTGTGCAGCGTTGTGCCTGGGCCATTCGCGCCACTTCATTCAGATTGATGGCGAGTTTCCCTGGCACTACGGCGTGGTTGAGCTTGTGCCCCTCTGGTTGTGCGCGGAGATGGTCGAATAGATCCCAGAACTCTGTGACCAGATCTGGTACATCCGGTTCGGCCCTGCCTATGGCTTCCAATTCCGGTGTCGACAATCCCAACTGGCGAGATGTTTGATCCAGTTGTTCATGGAGCGCGGCGCGCAATGCATTATTACGTGTTCTATTCAGTTCTTTGAGCAGCGTAATACGATGACGGGAGAGGGCTATCTGTTGATTGACGTTCGGCGCCCCGGCTCTCTCGGCGCTACCTTTGGCCCAGTAACTCCACAATGCGTCGTCGCATTCCTCCTGGTAACGGATGATCTTGTCGCGCAGCTCGGCGGGGACTTTGTTAGGGCTGATTGAGTAGAGCCAGGCGGGCAGCTTGCGGAGGGGGAGGCAGACCATGTCGTATTGCTTACCATCACCACCAGTTGTGGTCATTTCGACCATAACTGAATCGAATTTCTCGTTGAGCTTCCGGTACTGGGTCTTCCAGTCCATCCCCATATTGGTAACGATCGGTTTCATTGCTACCAGCGGCTCATTGTCTTTGCCGACCAGTACAACGGTGTCTTCGTAGAACGGGACGGGCATCAATTGCTGTGCTGTTTGCACGGGGGAGACTCCCTGTCGATATCGAGGATGCCCGATAGTAGCGGCGTCCATTGGCGATTCACAACGCCTTCTCACCTATCAAGCCCTCCAGCGATAGTTAACGATGATCGTTATACCCAACCCTTGTGCTGGTTATTTATTGTGGGTACAATAATTCCATGCAGATTACTTATGACCCAGCCAAAGACGCTCGCAACGTTGAAGAACGTGGACTCCCATTTGCCCAAGTGCGGGACTTTGAATGGTCTACGGCCTTGATCGTCGAAGATGACCGCTTCGACTACGGCGAGTGCCGGTATCGGGCGATGGGATACATAGGGGATCGGCTGCATGTCGTGGTGTTCACCCCTCGGGGCGAGGCGGTTCACGTCATCAGTTTTCGTAAAGCCAACAAACGGGAGGTCAAAAGCTATGACCAAGAAACTCAATCCTGAGATGGTCGATAGGACAAACCCTGAATGGTCGGCCAAGGATTTCGCGAAGGCCAAGCCTGCCAGCGATGTGTTAGCAGGGTTGTTCGGCAAGGCTCAGGCAAAGGAGATGCTCAAGCCGAAGCGTGGCCGGCCAAAGTCGGCGGCCACCAAAGAGCGCGTCAATTTACGTTTTGATCCTGGGGTGCTGGAACAGTTCAGGGCATCGGGGCCTGGCTGGCAAACACGAATGAACGCCGCCTTGGCCGACTGGCTCAAGACACATACACCAGATGAGCTGAAGGCATAAGCACAGGAACTGAACTCGCATAAAAGGTCGCACCAGCGCCGCAGGGGGGCTGTTCTGATCTGTCTACGTTGTAGCGCTACTGAGCCGCCCATGAGGCCAATGCTGTTCACTTAAGCCATTGACCGGATACTTTTGATTTCCGGTTCTACGGTGAGATCCAAGAAAAACGCCGCTTTCCCATTCCGGGGTAAGCGGCGTTTTTCCTTAAGTGAACAGCATTGCGCCCATGAGGCGGCTTTTTTTTGCTGTTCGCGTGAAAAGGATGGTGGGCAATGGCACAACACGCTGGTGGGGCATCGAGGGCGTTCAGGAGGGGATGGTTTTTCGCACCGAAATGGTGCGTTCGTTCTGGCGAAGGCGTGTTCTACCCTGGCGCGCGCCGTCGTCCCCCCACCTCGCCTGCGGGCTAAGTAGGTCTTTTTTTCTGCACTTCTGCACCTCGTCGAAAACGGCCCAGACTGGGCGCTCCAGGCGCGCTTTCGGATGACGAAAACCCTGCGAATCCCTGCGAAGGGCGAGATTCGCTTAGGATTGGTGTGACCTAGTTTATTCGCGGTATTCATAAATCATTGAGTGCAAAAAATGTCCGGACATCTGAGCGTTTCAAAAATCGAAGTAGCTCAACGGCAGCTGAACATCGCGATACGAATGCTATTCGCGAATGACGATCCAATAGCCGTACACACGCTAGTGGGGGCTGCTTCAGAGATTCTGAGCCATTTGGTCGAGAAGCGGTTTCCAGAAGAGTCTTGGGACAAGCGTGTGCAGGGGGCAAATAATCTTTCTCAGAAAGAGTACTTTGCGATCATGCGTAAGCCT
Source organism: uncultured Pseudomonas sp. (assembly GCA_964396695.1). Lineage (GTDB taxonomy): Bacteria > Pseudomonadota > Gammaproteobacteria > Pseudomonadales > Pseudomonadaceae > Aquipseudomonas. The sequence goes on along the minus strand of CAYNGZ010000035.1, from coordinate 4,039 downwards.
CAAAACTGGTTCAAGCACGCGAAAATTGATCCTGATGGGATATTCGAGTTTGATCCGGCTGAGACCGAAGCCTTGGCCTTCTGGGCCGTCATGAACGCGAGTCTGCTAGCGCCGTTATCCACCGAGGCAATGATTTATCAAATTTGGTTCATCGCTTTGCAGGAGCCGCATGAGGATCTAGAAGAAGAGTCGCGCGTAGCGAAAGAGCTTTTCGGGAATATTCGGACGAAATCAAGAGCTGAAAGATTGATGGCGGGTGCCACGGTGCTTCGGGAACATTTGCTTCTCGGCGAAGGAGAGCGAGAAAGCTAATGATTTCGGGAAAGCCATCGGAAAAAGGTAATGGAGTAATTCGTAGGTGATGGGATCTCTGAAAGCCCTGTGTTTACTGGCTTTGCTGGATTACTTCAGAAGGTAATTTTGAGTAATGAAAAAGGTAATTAAGGCTTAAGTGCTTGATTTATAAGGGGTGTTTAAAAGGAAAAGATTACCTTACTAAAGAGTAATTATCTTGCTTCTATATTACTTGAATATTACCTTTCTCAAGGTCTTTGAAACCCAATGAAATCAGGGCTTTGCTGCGGAAATCTGGGAGGGGTTACTAATCTTACTCGTTTCCGAGGGCTTTCCCGAAAACTGGCGGTCTCTATATGCCTGCGGGTGTGGTGCGCGTGACTAGTTCACTCTGACGCACCAACACACAAACGGACCCCAAAACGGCCCCCAACTGATTGCAGGCATGTACATGCACTGCTGGAAGCCTTGAAAACAGTGGAGCGGGTGAAGGGAATCGAACCCTCGTTATCAGCTTGGGAAGCTGGAGTAATGCCATTATACGACACCCGCTCTGAGCGGTTGACTTTGTACCAGATGTCGCCTGGGATTTGAAGTTTTTCTTTGGCGGATCTGTGTTTACGTGGTTTTTTGCAGGTTCTTGCAGGCAAGGCAATGCGTGGTCGGCGGTTGGCTTCAGCGCGGGCGATCAAGGCGAGTGCGCAGGGTTTGAAGCGTGTTGCGGTCTGTCGCGGGCAAGCCTCGTTCCTACAGGTGATGCGTGTAGTCAGGAAGACGAGGTTGCTCGCGAGGACGCTGTTTCAAATGGCCAATGCATGGTGGTCCTGGGTGAAGTGGGAACGCGTTCGGCCTTCATGATGAGCCGGTTTCAGGAACCCCATCAGTGCATGGCGGCTGTCTCGGCAGGCGGCTTTGTGCTCCATGTCGAGAAAGTGCCCAGTGGCTCGGATGGTGCTGAATGTGCTGTGTTGCACATGGTTGGCGAACAGGTGGGCATCGCTGACGGCGGTGTACTCGTCCCATTCACCGTTCATGAACAGCACCGGCACGTCGATGTGTTTGGCGGCCTTGAGGTAGCACATGCGATCGCTGTTGAGCACGTGGCTGATGTGGAAGTGCATTTGCCCGTATTCGTGTTCGGCCAAGGTGCTGACGTGGCGATAGTTGAAGCGTTTGAACAGCGATGGCAGGTGTTTGCCGATGGTGTTGTTGACCAGGTGGCCGACACGGTCGCGGTCGAGCTTGCCAAGGTAGTCGACACCACGCTCCAGATAATCGCGCATGTGTTCGTTGACCACCGGCGAGAACGAGCTGATCACGGCTTTCTCGATCCGGCGCGGGCGCTGCGCCAGCGCGATCATGGTGGCTGCGCCACCCCACGAGAACGACATCACGTGCTCTGCGGCGAAATGGTCGATCAGCTCAAGAAGGATCTGCGCTTCGACTTCCTTGGTGAGCATTTTTTCGTGCCGATTGTGAGCTTTTGACTTGCCCGCGTAGGGCTGGTCGTACAGCACAACGTTGAATTGCGGGTGCAGGTTTTTCACGGTTTGTGCAAACGATGCAGTGGTGGCCATCGAGCCGTTGACCAGAATAATGGTCTTCTCTGCGGCGTCTGCGCGATAGAACTCCGTGTAAACCCGGTACTGACCTTGTATATCCAGCACAGCGATTTCTGGCCTCATGTCATAAGACTCCTGGCAAGCGGGTATGCGCGCAATGAGATTGCACGAGCTTTGTGACAGGTAGGCATACGCCTGGAATTTTTAAGGCCCATGTCGATCCGGTGGCGGCTGGTCGACGGGTATTGTTATTGGCGGGCAGTCTGTCGGGAGAGATGGAATCTGCGAGGCGCTCTGCCGACAAAAAGTTTCTTAGAAGTATGTTATGACTTGCCGGTCACATTTCGGCCGACGTCCTGATTCAAGCAGGGGAGTGGCCATCGCGCAAGTGCCGACAGTAAATTGTTCGACAACTTCTGCTCAGTGGTCGCGCTTGCCTCAGATCAGCTGGATCTCGCTGTCGCACAGTGGGCGGTATTCGCCCGGTTTCAATGCGTCATCGAGTTCCAGTGGTCCCATTCGCTCACGGTGCAGACGCAACACCTTGTTATTGAAGTGGCCGAACATCCGTTTCACCTGGTGATAACGGCCCTCGACGATGCTCAACCGCGCAGATTTTTCGCCCAGCACATCCAGCTCGGCGGGCTGGGTGGTGAGGTCTTCAAAAGCGAAGTACAGGCCTTGGGCGAAGGTCTGTGCGTATTCATCGGTGATGGGTTGTTCGGTCTCGACGTAGTAGACCTTCGGCAGTTTGGTTTGCGGTTGGGTCAGGCGCCGCGACCAGGAACCATCGTTGGTGATCAGCATCAGCCCGGGGGTGTTGAAGTCCAGTCGCCCGGCGAGTTGCAGAACGTCCCTGTCGGGTTCAACGATCAGGTCAAGGACGGTGGGGTGCTCCGGGTCGCGAGTGGCGCTGACGCAACCCGGTGGTTTGTGCAGCATGAAATAGCGTGGCGGTTTGCCGGCCTGCAGCACTTCATCGTCGCATTCGACACGGCTGAACTCGCGCACGTCGAAATGCGGGTCGCTGACGATCTGCCCATCGACCTTGATCCGCCGTTCCACCAACAGCAGACGCACCTGTTTACGGTTGAAACGGGGCAGGTTGCTGAGGAAACGGTCAACGCGCATGACGGTCGGCAGATCGGGAAAGGGCGCGCATCTTACTCGAAAGGCTAGCGGGCTGCTTGCAACTGCGACTCGACCTGAGCACAGCGCGGGCACAGGCACGACTGGTCGCGCAGTTCGGTGGGCAACGCCAGAAGCACCGCTGGGTCGATGCTTACGGCGTAGCACCAGCAGGCCTGGTCGGCGGTTCGCGGGTCGGCCAGGCTGCAATCGTTGCGGGTGCCACAGGCCGGGCAGAGGTCTGGTTTATTCATCGCTGGAGTGGGGGCATTTCTGCGCAGGCTCGATTAGGGGCGGCAGGCTTGGCACGGTACATCGCCTGATCGGCGCATGACAACAGGCTGTGCAAGTTGGGCGGGTTGCTGATTTCATGCCGGATTCCAGCGGTCGAGAAGCGTTATCTGTTACTTATTTCAATATGTTGCTGAATTGCACCAGATTCCGACTTTGCTGTCAGATATTTCGTCAGTCAGATGAATTGGCTGCCGCCGACCAGCGTCGCTGGTGTGGCTCTTTCGCGGTCCAGGAGGCCGCCATGTATCACCGACTTCTTCTCATTGCTTCATTGGGTTTGACGCTTTCTGCTTGTGTTCCCTATTACGACGAAGGTCCCGGTAATTACAGCTCTGAGGTCTACACCTCGCCGGCGCCGGCTTATTACTACGGAGGTGGATCTTATTACTCCCCGCCTACGCGTTACTACTCGTCGCCGCGCTACTACGAGCCAGCGCCGCGTTATTACCAAGCCCCGCCGCGTTATTACCAGGCACCACCGCGAGTCGAGTACCGCGTTTACCAGAGCCGTGGCTGGGATGACCGCGACCGCCATGGCTGGGGGCATCGCGAAGAGGGTGGCCATGGCCGCCGGGAATGGGATGATCGGGGGCATCGTGACGGGCGTGATCACGACAGACATGGTGACCGTGATGGTCGCGATGGCCACCGCCATTGGGACGGTCACCGTTAGGCCTTGCAACGAACAAGCGGCGCATTCAGCGCCGCTTTTTCATGTGCGCCCAGCATGGGCGCAATCTTGTGGGTGAAAGTCCCGCCGT
>CAYNGZ010000034.1:0-25600 GCA_964396695.1 uncultured Pseudomonas sp. | reverse complement strand
CCCCAAGTTTGCTGCGCGACAGCGCGGCGTCGAAGACGGGGCGGACCCTCCTACGTTAATCACCCGTGGGAGCCGCCGAAGGTTCAGGCCCCGTCCACCCACCTTGAACATCTCGTCCGGCGTTGGCTCAGCGAAAGCTGGCTGAAAGGTTAGCCGATTAGGATCGCCCGCACTGCCGGCAACAGACCGGTTGGCCAGCGCGAATGTGCAACGTTCGCCCGGCCCTATTAACAACAACAATGGTGATTCTGATGTCCGCTCGTACCCGCCTGTTTGCCCCGACTCCCCCCGTACGCCTCGTGCTTCCCGTTCTGCGCTGACCCCTCCCGGTTCGCCATTCCCTAGCCGCGCTACGCCTGGAGTATTCCCATGCTGACTTTCCTTGGCTTTGCCATGGTCATCACGTTCATGTACCTGATCATGACCAAGCGCCTGTCCGCGCTGATCGCCCTGATCATCGTTCCGATCCTGTTCGCCCTGTTCGGTGGCTTTGCGCCGAAGATCGGCCCGATGATGCTCGAAGGCATCACCAAGCTGGCCCCGACCGGGGTGATGCTAATGTTCGCCATCCTCTATTTCGCCTTGATGATCGACTCCGGCCTGTTTGATCCGGCCGTGCGCAAGATCCTCAAACTGGTCAAAGGCGACCCGCTGAAGGTTTCCGTCGGCACCGCCGTGCTGGCCCTGGTGGTGTCCATGGACGGTGACGGCGCCACCACCTACATGATCTGCGTGGCCGCCATGCTGCCGCTGTACAGCCGCATCGGCATGAGCCCGCGGATCATGGCCGGCCTGATCATCCTCGCCGGTGGCGTGATGAACATGACCCCGTGGGGCGGCCCGACCGCGCGTGCCGCCAGTGCGCTGCATGTGGACCCGTCGGATATCTTCGTGCCGATGATCCCGGCCATGCTCGCCGGCGTGGTGGCCATCCTGGCGATTGCCTACCTGTACGGTAAACGTGAGCGTGCGCGTCTGGGTGAATTGCACCTGGTGGGCGATGAAATCGACCACAGCGAAATCAGCGTTTCGCAGTTCCCGGATGCTCGCCGTCCAAAGTTGATCTGGTTCAACGGTGCCCTGACGCTTGCCCTGATGTGTGCCTTGATCGCCGGCCTGCTACCACTGCCAGTGCTGTTCATGGTCGCGTTCAGCATCGCGATGATCGTCAACTATCCCTGCCTGCAACAGCAGAAAGACCGCGTTGCGGCCCATGCCGGTAGCGTGTTGTCAGTGGTCGGGCTGATCTTCGCCGCCGGTATCTTCACCGGCATCCTGTCCGGCACCGGCATGGTCGACGCCATGTCGAAAAGCCTGCTGGCCGTCATCCCGGACTTCCTGGGCCCGTACCTGGCCGTGATCACCGCACTGGCGAGCATGCCATTCACCTTTTTCATGTCCAACGACGCGTTTTACTACGGCGTGCTGCCGGTTCTGGCTGAAGCGGCCAGTCACTACGGCATCACCGCGGTGGAAATGGCTCGCGCCTCGATCGTTGGCCAACCCGTGCACTTGCTGAGCCCGCTGGTACCTTCCACCTACTTGCTGGTGGCATTGGCCGGGATCGAATTCGGTGACCACCAACGTTTCACCCTGAAGTGGGCAGTGCTGGTCTGCCTGTGCATACTGGTCGCCGCGTTGCTGATGGGGATTTTCCCGCTGTTCAGCACCTTGTAACAGCATCAACTCACCGCGCCGCCAGCTGAATGCTGGCGTCGTGGTTTAACACTCGCTCAAAGGAATACACATGGAATGGCTGACCAACCCTGAAATCTGGGTTGCCTTCTTCACGCTGACCGCCCTGGAAATCGTTCTGGGCATCGACAACATCATCATGATCTCGATCCTGGTCAGCCGCATGCCCAAGCACATGCAGGCGCGCACCCGGATTTTCGGCCTGGCGCTGGCCATGATCACGCGGATCCTCCTGCTGCTGTCGATCACCTGGGTCATGCGTCTGACCACCGACTTGTTCGTGCTGTTTGGTCAGGGTATTTCCGGGCGAGATTTGATCCTGTTCTTCGGTGGTCTGTTCCTGCTGTGGAAAAGCTCCCAGGAGATGTACCACGCACTGGAAGGTGAAGACGAAACCGACGATGAGCCAGGCGGCAAGGGTGGCAACTTCCTCTACACCATCATCCAGATCGCGATCATCGACATCGTGTTCTCTCTGGACTCGGTGATCACGGCAGTCGGCATGGTGTCCCATGTTCCGGTCATGGTGGCCGCGATCATCGTTGCGGTACTGGTGATGATGATGGCCTCGGGCACGATCAGCGAATTCATCGACAGGCACCCGTCGCTGAAAATGCTCGCGCTGTCGTTCCTGCTGGTGGTCGGTACCGTGCTGATCGCCGAAGCCTTCGATGTGCACGTACCAAAAGGCTACGTCTACTTCGCCATGGCATTCTCGCTGGCAGTGGAAGCGATCAACATCAAGATGCGCACCACCATCGCGAAAAAGAAGAAACAGCAGGAACCCGTGAAACTGCGCAAGGACATCCCGGGTCAATAACCTGGAAGCGCTGTGGGAGAAGGGGCTTTCGGGCCCCTTTTTCACGCCTGCATGAAGCTGTTTTCATGACGGTTGGGTTTCAATCGACTCTTTAGCCATGCGATGCTGGCGGCCGGACCGTTAGCCAACTACAGCTTAAATACAGAACGTAGAACATAGCGGCACCGTCAACTTGCTCCATTGGGGCGCCATTCATTCAGGGGGCCCGGTATGCTGACCCTGCTCAATTTACTGTCCGCCGTCGCCTTGCTGATTTGGGGCACGCACATCGTCCGAACCGGCATCCTGCGGGTCTACGGTTCAAACCTGCGCCATGTCATTGGTCGGAACATGTCCAAACGCTGGCTGGCCTTCATCGCCGGGATTCTCGTCACTGCCATGGTCCAGAGCAGCAACGCCACGGCGATGCTGGTGACCTCGTTTGTCGGCCAGGGCTTGATGGCGCTGACGCCTGCCCTGGCGACCATGCTCGGCGCGGACGTCGGTACCGCACTGATGGCGCGGGTCCTGACGCTGGATTTGTCATGGCTGTCACCGCTGCTGATTTTCCTTGGGGTGATTTTCTTCCTCTCACGCAAGCAGACTCGCGCAGGCCAGCTAGGCCGGGTCGGTATCGGCCTGGGGCTGATCATTCTCGCGCTGCAACTGATCGTCGAAGCGGCCGATCCGATCACCCACGCTCACGGCGTCAAAGTGCTGTTTGCCTCGCTGACGGGCGACATCCTGCTCGACGCACTCGTCGGCGCGCTGTTCGCGATGATTTCCTACTCCAGCCTGGCCGCCGTCCTGCTGACCGCAACCCTTGCCGGTGCCGGCGTGATCAGCCTGCCCGTGGCCATCGGCCTGGTGATCGGCGCCAATATCGGCAGTGGCGTGCTGGCGTTTCTCAGCACCAGCATGCAGAACGCCGCCGGACGCCAAGTGGCGCTGGGCAGCCTGTTATACAAATTGATCGGCCTGTTGCTGATCATTCCAGTACTCGGTCCGCTGGTGCACTGGATGGACAAGCTCAATTTCCGCCCGCAAGGCCTGGTCATCGGTTTTCATCTGCTCTACAACACCGTGCGTTGCCTGGTGCTCTTGCCCAGCGTCGGCCCGATGGCCAGGCTCTGTGCCTGGCTGTTGCCCGAACGCCCGGAGACCAATGGCCAGGCCAAGCCACGCCATCTGGACCCAACGGCCCTCTCCACGCCGAGCCTGGCCCTGGCCAACGCCGCCCGGGAAACCCTGCGCATCGGCGACCTGATCGACAACATGCTCGAAGCCATGCTCGATGTGCTGCGTGGCAAGCAAACCGCCGTCACCCAGGAAATGCGTCGCCTGAGCGATGATGTCGAAGTGCTCTGCAGCGCGATCAAACTCTATCTGGCGCAGATGCCTCGCGAAGACCTCAGCGACCAGGACAGCCGGCGCTGGGCGGAAATCATCGAACTGGCGATCAATCTGAAACTCGCCTCTGACCTGATCGAGCGCATGTTGCGCAAAGTGCAGCAGCAGAAGACCGCGCAACGCCGCTCGTTTTCCGACGTTGGCCTGGAAGAACTGACCGGGTTGCACCATCAGTTGATCGCCAACCTGCGTCTGGGGCTGTCGGTGTTCCTCAGTGCCGACAAGGAAAGCGCCCGGCAACTGCTGCGAGAGAAACGCCGCTTCCGTGCGCAGGAAAGACGCCTGGCCCATGCCCACGTCAGCCGCTTGCAGCGCAAGATCGTGCAAAGTATCGAAACCAGTTCGCTGCACCTGGAGCTGATCGCTGACATGAAACGCTTGAATTCGCTGTTCTGTGGCAGCGCCTATGTGGTCCTGGAAACCGCCGAAACGGGTGCATTGGCCGACGACGATATGGCTGACATCACCCATTCACCCTGAACGTCTAGCCTCGAAGGCAGTCACTTGAAAGGCTGAAGGCCTACCCTTGTGCCCGTATTTACCCGCCAGGAAGGTTGTTATGCGCTGTTTGCTGTTCGCGTGTCTGTTGCTGGGCTCCACCTGCTCGTTTGCCCTGGATCGCTTTCAGGTCGAAGGCTATACGCTGCCCAACGGCCTGCAATTACTGCTCAAGCCCGGTAACGAACGTGGGCATGTGGCGATTCGTCTGGTGGTGGGCGTTGGCCTGGACGACTTCGCGTGCGCCGACAAAGAGCTGCCACATCTGCTTGAGCATTTGCTGTTCAGCGGCATAGACGCCAGCGGCGAAGGCGGGCTAGAGGAGCGCATGCAGGCGTTGGGCGGTGAATGGAACGCCTACACCAGCAACGCCGACACCACGTTCGTTATCGAAGCCCCGGCAAAAAACCAACGCAAAGTCCTCGACCTGCTGCTGGCACTGCTGACCCAAACCCGAATCGACGCCAACGCAATCAGTGCCGCCAAACAAGTGGTCGAGCGCGAAGACGGTGGCCATTACTCCCACTTGCAACGCTGGCTCGACCGCCAGGACCTGGGCCACACCGCGAGCAATCAGCTGGCGGTGGAACTGGGCCTGAAATGCCCGGAGCGGGCTCAGGTAGGGCACCTGACCCGCGAACAACTGGAGAAGGTGCACAAGGCGTGGTACGCCCCCAACAACATGACGCTAATTGTTGTCGGTGAACTCGATCGCCTGCTGCCGGCCTACCTGGAGCGCACCTATGGCCAGCTCACAGCCATTGATCCCACCGAGCATTTGCCCCTGCCGGACATCCAGCACCCGGCACTGACCGAGCGTACCCTGATTCATGGTTGGGTCGGTGGTGGCGCCAAACTGCACTGGCTGTTCCCGGAACCGGCGCTCGACGATCAATACGACGAAACGTATGACCTGCTCAAGGACTACCTCGACTGGGCGCTTTACCGTCAACTGCGCCTGGCTCACGGGTTGTCCTACGGGCCCTGGGCGGAACGTGAAGTGTTCGGTGGCGTCGGTTTCCTCAGCCTGAATGCCGACCTGGAGCGCGATGATCTGTCACAAGCGCAGCAGGTACTGGATGATCTGAAAACCGATCTGCTGAAGAATGGCCTCGACCGCGCAGGCTTCGAGCGCCTGAAACAGGCCGCCATCGCCCGACAGGCCTGGGCCGTGCAAGGCAACAGCGGGTTGGCCGACTATTACTGGAGTGCCATCAGTGACTATGAAGACGGACATTTCGACGACCCGGCAAAACGCCTGCAAGCGGTGACGCTGGACCAGGCCAACCAGGCCCTGCACACACTGCTCGATCAGCCAGGCTACCTGCGAATCGAAAAGCCACTGCTCAGTTATGACGAGGTGCTGTGGCTACTGGGCGGGGTATTGGGGTTGATGGCGCTGGGGCTGATAGGCTGGCGTTTGCATCGCAAATAAGGGATCGCAGGCTGCGATCCTTTTTGGGCGCCACGCTTTCTCGCAACATCACTGTGCCAGCGGTATCCTGTCGGGGTTTTTTCCTACGACAATTGCGAACCGCCGAATGCCTATCCTGACCCTTTACGTACAGCGCATCCTCGAACTGATGAAGCGCTATCCCGGGGTCATTGCGCTCGGTGGCTTCCTCTCAGGGATCGGCAGCTTCATTCTGGTCGACCGTCAGCAAAGCCTGGCAAGCTGGATCGCAATCGTCATGCTGGTCAGCTGGATCTGGCTGATGCTGGAAAACAGCCTGACGGAGCTGTTCACCAAGGTGTTCAAGCGCGAAATCCCGCAGCCGCTGTTGCGCTACGCGACACAGATGATCCATCAGGAAAGTCTGTTTTTTGTCCTGCCATTCTTTTTCGTCACCACCACCTGGAACAGCGGGCAACTGGTATTCACCGGGCTGCTCGGGGCGGCGGCGCTGATTTCGATCATCGACCCGCTGTATTACAACTGGCTGGCCCCGCGCCGCTGGCTGTTCCTGGCGATGCACACCCTGACCCTGTTTGCCGCACTGCTGACCGCATTGCCGATCATCCTGAACCTGACCACCGCTCAGAGCTTCAAACTGGCGTTGGGCATTGCCATGCTGCTGTCCTTTCCGAGCCTGGCGTCGATCTTTCCGATTCGCACGATCCGCGGCGGCCTGAGCGTGCTCGGTATCACCCTGGCCATCGGCTGCGCCGGGTGGCTGCTGCGCTCCTGGGTACCACCGGCCACTTTGTGGATGACGCAAGTGGCAATCAGCACACAACTACAAGACCGTACACCCGGCGACAGCCACAATGAAGTCAGCGCCGCCCAACTGCGCCGCGACGGGCTGTACGCCTACACCGCGATCAACGCACCGCGCGGGCTGGACGAGCGGATCTATCACGTCTGGAAATTCAACGGCAAAGAGGTCGACCGCATTGCCCTGGATATCCACGGCGGACGCAAGGAAGGCTACCGGGCCTGGACCCATAAACAGAACTTCCTCGACAACCCGGTCGGCGACTGGCAAGTGCAGGTGCTGACCGAAGACAGTCAGGTGATTGGCGTACTGCGCTTCGAGGTGACCGACCCAGGTCAAAACGGCAAAACGCCGAGCGAGGCAAAGTAACCGGGATCGTGCTATTACGTAGCACTGCGTATCAGTAGAACAAGCACGGAGATTATGAGCAGGGCCTGTCATCAACTATTTCCTATGCCGCGCCGGAGTCTGCTGTTGCGCAGGGCAAGGCGCGAGGAGCGTGGTTTGGTCATTCCAAACAAGATCCGAGCAACGCAGCCCTGCGCAACAGCAGACCCGGCCCTTCGGGTTGTGCCTGAAAGCGGGCCAGGCTGCGTTGCAGTCCTTGGCAAGGGAGCGACCATTACCAGCGGACTGCGCCTTACCTGGCCCGCTTTCAGGCGACAACGCGGCATAGGAAATAGTTGATGACAGGCCCTAGGATAGCCGGCAGTGCCCAACTCGATACTTCGAACACCCCTGCGCGATTGCGGGTTACGGGTGACTGGACGCTCGCCCATTACGCCGACCTCAAACGCCTTTGCGATTCGCTCAAAGGTCAGTACGACGACCGCACCCCCATCGACCTCAACGGCCTCGGCGCTCTTGATACCGCCGGCACCTCGTTGCTGGTCGAACTGCTCGGCGCCGAGCGTCTCGGCAAGTCCGCCGAACACCCCGATTGCAGCCTGTCCGCCGCCGACCGCGCGTTGCTGCAAACGGTCTATTGCTCGTTGACCGACTTTTGCATCCCCGTCAGAGAACCTGAAATCAGCGTCGGCATTCAGCTGTTGACCCGCATCGGGCGCGCGGTGGATGCGATCTGGCAGGACACCCTGCAACTGCTGGGTTTTATCGGCCTGATCCTGGAAACCATCGCTCGCAGCCTGTTTCGCCCCAGGCGCTGGCGGATCACCCCGATGATCGCGCACATCGAACAAACCGGCCTCGACGCCGCGCCCATCGTCGCCTTGCTGACCTTCATGGTGGGCGCAGTGGTGGCCTTCCTCGGCGCCACGGTACTCGCCAGTTTTGGTGCGAGCATATTTACCGTGGACCTGGTGGCGTTCTCCTTCCTGCGTGAGTTTGGTGTGCTGCTGACCGCGATCCTGATGGCCGGGCGCACCGCCAGTGCCTTCACCGCGCAAATCGGCTCGATGAAGGCCAACGAAGAAATCGACGCGATCCGCACCTTGGGTCTCGATCCGATCGAGCTGCTGGTGGTGCCGCGGGTGCTGGCGCTGCTGGTGGCGCTGCCGATGCTGACCTTCCTGGCGATGCTTTCGGGCGTTGTCGGTGGCGGGGTGGTCTGCGCGATATCGCTGGGCATCTCGCCGGCGATGTTCCTGTCCTTGCTGCAATCGGACATTGGCGTTCAACATTTTCTGGTCGGCATGGTCAAAGCACCTGTATTCGCCTTCCTGATCGCCGCTGTCGGCTGCCTGGAAGGCTTCAAGGTCAGCGGCAGCGCTGAATCCGTCGGTGCTCACACCACGTCCAGCGTGGTGCAGTCGATTTTCGTGGTGATCGTGCTCGATGCCGTGGCCGCGTTGTTCTTTATGGAGATGGGCTGGTGAGTCGCTTACCCCGTGTGCCTTCCGAGGCGGTGATCGAAGTCCGTGGGCTGTGCAATCGCTTTGGCCACCAGAGTGTGCATGAAAACCTCGACCTGGATGTGTACAAGGGCGAGATTCTCGCCGTGGTTGGCGGTTCCGGCAGTGGCAAGTCGGTGTTGCTGCGCAGCATCGTTGGCCTGCGCCGGCCCAGCGAAGGCGTGGTGAAGGTGTTTGGCAAGAACCTGTCGAGCCTGCCGGAGCGCGAACGCTCAAGGGTGGAACGACGCTTCGGCGTGTTGTTCCAGAAGGGCGCGCTGTTCTCGTCGCTGACCGTGACCGAAAACGTCGCCCTGCCATTGATCGAGCACGCCGGTCTGAGCCGCGCCGACGCCGAACATCTGGCGGCGGTGAAACTGGCCTTGGCCGGTCTGCCCCTGTCGGCGGCCGACAAGTACCCGGCTTCGCTGTCCGGTGGCATGATCAAACGCGCGGCGCTGGCCCGCGCCCTGGCACTGGACCCGGACATCCTGTTCCTCGATGAACCGACCGCCGGCCTCGATCCGATCGGTGCCGCGGCGTTCGATCAGTTGATCCTGACCCTGCGCGATGCGTTGGGGTTGAGCGTTTTCCTGGTCACCCACGACCTCGACACGCTGTACACCATCACCGACCGGGTGGCGGTGCTGGCGCAGAAAAAAGTGCTGGTGGCCGATGCCATCGACACCGTGTCGGAAACCGACGATGCGTGGATTCACGAATACTTCCATGGCCCACGCGGCCGCGCGGCGCTTTCGGCCGCTTCACAGCTCAATGAGGTATGACATGGAAACCCGAGCCCACCACGTATTGATCGGCCTGTTCACCGTATTGGTGGTGGCCGGTGCATTGCTGTTCGGTCTGTGGCTGGCCAAGTCCAGCGTCGACACCGCCTTCAAGGACTACGAGGTGGTTTTCAATGAAGCGGTCAGCGGCCTGTCCAAAGGCAGTTCGGTGCAGTACAGCGGGATCAAGGTCGGCGATGTCGTGAGTTTGCGTCTCGACCCCAACGACCCGCGCCGGGTACTGGCACGGATTCGTCTGGGCGGTGACACCCCGATCAAGGAAGACACCCAGGCGAAACTGGCGCTGACCGGTATCACCGGCACCTCGATCATCCAGCTCAGCGGCGGCACCCCGCAAAGCCCGGAGCTGGAGAGCAAGAACGGCAATCTGCCGGAGATCGTCGCCTCGCCATCCCCCATCTCGCGGTTGCTGAACAACAGCGATGACCTGATGAGCAGCGTCAACCTGTTGCTGCATAGCGCCAACCAGATGATGTCGCCGGAAAACGTTGACCGCCTGGGCAAAACCCTTGAGAACCTGGAGCAAACCACCGGAACCGTCGCCGAACAGCGCGGGGATCTTCGCCAGGCCATGCAGCAACTGGCCTCGGTTGGCAAACAGGCGAGTGCCACCCTGGAACAGACCTCGGCGCTGATGCGCAACGCCAACGGCCTGCTCAACGAGCAGGGCAAACAGATGTTCGGCAATGCCGAGCAAGCCATGAAGTCGCTGGAGCAGAGCTCGGCGACCATCAACAGTTTGCTGACGGACAACCAGGACGCGTTGAATAACGGCATGCAGGGGCTCAACAGTCTGGCCCCGGCGATCCGTGAACTGCGTGACACCCTGAGTTCGCTACGCGCCATCTCTCGTCGCCTGGATTCCAACCCCAGCGGTTACTTGCTGGGCGGCGACAAGAACAAGGAGTTCACGCCATGAAGCCTGTCTACCGCGCCTTCCTCCATTGCACGCTGCTGACGAGTTTCGCACTGAGTAGCGCCTGCTCGATTTTGCCCAAGGCCGACCCGCTGGATGTCTACCGTCTGCCGGCGACACCCAATACTGCGTCGTCGACGCGTGCCAACATGGTGCCTTGGTCGCTGCGTCTGTCCAAACCCCAGGCCGGCGATGTGCTCAATAGCGCAAAAATCGCCGTGATCCCCCAAGGCGATCTGATCAGCAGCTACAAGGCCTCGCGCTGGAGCGACCCGACGCCGATCCTGTTGCGCAATCGCCTGCTCGCCGGTTTTGCACAGGACGCGCGCGTCAAGCTACTGGGAACCGACGACCGCAACTTGCAGACGGTCCGGGGGCTGGGGGGGAATCTGAAGGCGTTCCGGACGGAATATCACGGCAACGCTGCACAGGTGGTCATCAGCCTCGATGCGCTGCTGGTGCGAGGCAATGACCAACGGATCCTCGCCAGCCGACGCTTTGAAGTGCGCCAGCCATTAAGCGATGTGAAGGTGCCTGCGGTGGTGGCCGGGTTCGGTCAGGCCAGTGACACGCTGACGGCACAGGTGATTGCGTGGACGGTAGAGCAGGGACAGAAAAATACGGTGGCGCTGAGACCCTGAACGCAAAGATCGCAGCCTGCGGCAGCTCCTACACACGCTTTTCGTAGGAGCTGCCGCAGGCTGCGATCTTTTGAATCAACCAAAGAACCAGTAGCAAACCCCGATCGCCCCCAGCACCCCGGCGAGTTCCGACAACAATGCGCAACCCACGGCATGTCGGGCACGCTGAATGCTCACCGCCCCGAAGTACACCGCCAGCACATAGAAGGTGGTTTCGGTACTGCCCTGAATAGTCGCCGCCACCAGCGCCGGGAAGCTGTCCACACCCGAGGTCTTCATGGTCTCGATCAGCATGGCCCGCGCAGCGCTGCCGGAGAAGGGCTTGACCATCGCGGTCGGCAGGGCGTCGACGAAACGCGTGTCCCATCCGGCCCACTGCACCAGATGACGAATCCCGTCCAGACCGAAGTCCAGCGCCCCGGACGCCCGCAGCACACCCACCGCACAGAGCATCGCCACCAGATACGGCAGCAGGTTCTTGGCGACGTCGAAGCCTTCTTTGGCACCTTCGACGAATGCTTCGTAGACCTTGACCTTGCGCAGCGCGCCGATCACCAGAAACAGCATGATCATCCCGAACATGGTCAGGTTGCCGAGGATCGATGACAGGCTCGCCAGCGCAGTGGCCGAGAGCGTTGCCAGCAGGGCCATGAATCCAGCCAGGATCAGCGCACCCGGAATCAGATAGGCCAGCACCACCGGGTCCCAGAGCCGCAGACGCTGCATGATCGACACCGACAGCAGGCCAACCAGCGTCGAACAACTGGTCGCCAGCAGGATCGGCAGGAACACCAGCGTCGGGTCCGGCGCACCTTGCTGGGCGCGGTACATAAAGATGGTCACCGGCAATAGGGTCAGCGACGAAGCATTCATGACCAGGAACAGAATCTGCGCGTTGCTCGCCACCGTCGTGCTGGGGTTGAGCTCCTGCAAGGCTCGCATGGCTTTGAGGCCAATCGGTGTCGCTGCGTTGTCCAGGCCCAGGCCGTTGGCCGCGAAGTTGAGAGTGATCAGACCGATGGCGGGATGACCCGGTGGCACTTCCGGCATCAGGCGCAGGAACAACGGGCCGAGCGCCTTGGCCAGCCAGTCGACGATCCCCGCCTTTTCGGCGATTCGCAGAAAGCCCAGCCACAGGGTCAGGGTGCCGAACAGCAACACCATCACGTCGACCGACAGCTTGGCCATGGCGAAGATGCTTTCCACCATCGTCGCGAAAATCCCGGCATTGCCGCCGATCAGCCACTGCGCGAGCGCCGAAACGGCCGCCACGATGAAAAAGCCAAGCCACAGGCCATTAAGCATCAGTCAAATCCCCCAGAAGATGCCGCGAATGATAGCGGGGTGTACAGAAACGACAAACCCCGGATTTCTCCGGGGTTTGTTGGGTGCTGCTCTTGCACGTGCAGGAGTGCGCTATCAGTTGCTGGAGGTTTCGCCAGCCGGCAGCTTCTCTTTGCTGCGCCAGTGCGGCAGAGAGTTCCAGTAGCGCTGGCCCTTGGCGTCGTCGTACATGCCTTCCCAACGAGCGACGACCAGTACGGCCAGGGCGTTGCCGATCACGTTCAGTGCGGTACGGGCCATGTCCATGATGCGGTCGACACCGGCGATGAACGCCAGGCCTTCCAATGGAATGCCCACGCTGCCCAAAGTCGCCAGCAGAACCACGAAGGAAACGCCCGGCACGCCGGCGATACCTTTGGAGGTGACCATCAGGGTCAGTACCAGCAGCAACTGCTGGCTGATCGACAGATCGATACCGTACAGCTGGGCAATGAAGATTGCCGCGATGCTCTGGTACAGGGTCGAACCATCGAGGTTGAACGAGTAACCGGTGGGCACCACGAAGCTGCAAATGGCTTTCGGCGCGCCGTAGGCTTCCATCTTCTCGATCACGCGCGGCAGCACGGTTTCCGAGCTCGCAGTGGAGTAGGCCAGCACCAGCTCATCCTTGAAGATGCGCATCAGCTTGATCACCGAGAAACCGAACATACGAGCGATCAGGCCCAGCACCACGAAGGCGAAGAAGGCGACGGCGACGTAAACCAGGATCACCAGTTTGGCCAGCGGCAGCAAGGAGGCAAAACCGAAGTTGGCAACCGTCACGGCGATCAGTGCGAACACGCCGATCGGGGCGTAGTTCATGATCATGTGAGTGACCTTGAACATGCTTTCCGAGACGCCCTGGAACATCTTCACCAGCGGCTCGCGCAGGTCCGATTGCAGGCTCGACAGACCGAGACCGAACAATACCGAGAAGAAGATGATCGGCAGCATCTCGCCACGCGCCATGGCGGCAAAGATGTTCGACGGGATCAGGTTGAGGATGGTTTCGATGAACGCGTGTTCATGCTGAACCTCGGCCGCGGTCGCCTTGTACTTGGAAATATCCACAGTGCCCAGGGTGCTCATGTCGATGCCGGAACCCGGGTGGAACAGGTTGGCCAGCACCAGCCCCACCAGAATGGCGATGGTGGTAACGATTTCGAAGTAAATGATGGTCTTCAGGCCAATGCGCCCGAGCTTCTTCGCATCGCCCACACCGGCAATACCGACGACCAGCGAGGAGATCACGATCGGGATCACGATCATTTTGATCAGACGGATAAAGATATCGCCTGCCGGTTGCAGGACGTTGCTGATCCACCAGGCTTTTTCCGCACTGAAGTGGTTGAGCAGCGCACCAATTGCAATCCCCAGCACCAGACCGATGAGGATCTGCCACGCGAGGCTCAGCCTTGCCTTCTTCATATCATTACCCTTTTCTTATAAATGGATTCGGGAAGATGCAAAAACTGGAACGCTCAATGGCGGAAAAGTCTGTGCACCTGCCCCGGATAAGGTCGCCCGGAGCGCGTAATTACGGCTCTCTGGCAGATAAAAAAGGCGCAACTATTCCGATGCACGAGAGCGACGTCTAATGCCGTAAACGCCTACCCTATGCCGAATCGGCATGAGTTTTTTCAAACCAAACAGCTGTCCCAACCGGTTCGAATACGACATTTCGGCAGGCATAAGTGCCGTGAACCGGCCATCGTAGAGGAGGTTGGAGATTTTTTGAGCAGCTAAACAGGGACGAAAACCAGAGAAAAATCCTACTGCTTATAGTGAAAAGCCCGCGGAAATTAGCGCCAAATTTCTCGATATACGGTCGCCCGAAAACACTGCGAAATGCTTTGTGAAGACCGTCGATGGATCTTTTGCCGGCAAGCGCGGCGATGAAAATCGTTGGGTCGCTCTAGGACACTACTTTGCGCACATAAGCACGCCGCAGATTTGTCACGTCGCAAGCGACTGGCAAATGTGCGGCGTCGCGTTTCCTGACCCGGCCCTTTCGCAGGCACTCCCTGCACCCGTAGGTCACTCCGGTCTTGAAGCAATCAGAGCGTCCCGGCCCCTTGGTCATGCTCGCACCCTCCTCGGGTGAGCGCAAAGGAAAGAGGCATTGCTTGCTTCTTTCGCGTTTCAAACCCAGTACTCGTTCACAGCTTGTCCCTTATTCTTTCAACAACGTTTGAACAGCTTCGATCACGGATCACGGCGACCAAAGAAGAAGGAAGCAACAAACATCACCAGAAACACGACAAAGAGAATCTTGGCGATACCCGTGGCGGTGCCCGCGATACCACCGAAGCCCAGTACGGCTGCGACAATGGCAATGATCAAGAAGGTGACTGCCCAGCTCAACATGATGATTCTCCTTACGCGTCTATTAAGAAGTGCTGCTATTCCCGGCACACGCACATCGCGCCAGGCCCGCTACCTAAAACACCCAATGTTCCTGACGCGGCATCCCGGACCCTGGGTCTGCCGGGGCCACACTCATCATTCTCATTGGGAGCGCATCCGCAGACCGGCTAGCGACTGCGCTGAAATGGGTTTGGGTCAAATGATGAGTCGACACAATCACTGCCTCTGGCTGCTGGCTGTGTTCCCAGCTCAAGAACTGCTGACCGCCAAGCAACGTGATCAACAACGCAAGAACGACAAACAGCCCTTGATAGATAGACAGTGGCGAAATACGCAATTGGGCGGCACGTTGGCGATTCATCCTGAAACTCCTCCCACACTGGTGACTATTGGTTAGAGGGCGCCTTGTTATAAACGCCCCGGCTTAACCAGAGCACTGCAGTCTGTATGCCAGCGTCTAGAAGAGAATAAAATTCAACAAAATCAAATAGATAAATCAATTCAGGAAATACGTTCGGACGCATCCTGCACGATAGCCCGCAGCAGGTCGTGCGTAATGCACGATCGTTTTTCAGGCATTCGAAATTTTTTGGAATGTAAGAAGGGATGCGGTTGTCAGAACTAGAGACAGGCAAACGCCAGAGCCAGCCTATAAAAATAAAATCGATAAAAGTCATACACTTAGGAAAATCGCGAACAGATCACTACCCCGCCTTGGCGAGAAGCGCCCAGAATCAACTAGGCAACTTGCCCGATTGTTCCTGGACTAAATTCAGACCATTTATTTAAGGAGCGTAGGAAAAATGGAATCAGCCACCGAGCATCAAGGCCGCATTCTGCTGGTAGATGATGAATCCGCCATTCTGCGTACCTTCCGCTACTGCCTGGAAGACGATGGCTATACCGTTGCCACCGCCAATAGCGCGGCCCAGGCCGACACCTTGTTGCAACGCCAGGTCTTCGATCTGTGCTTTCTCGACCTGCGCCTGGGCGAAGACAACGGTCTCGACGTCCTGGCGCAAATGCGCATACAGGCTCCCTGGATGCGCGTAGTGATCGTCACCGCGCATTCGGCTGTGGACACCGCCGTCGATGCGATTCAGGCCGGTGCCGCCGATTATCTGATCAAACCTTGTAGCCCCGATCAATTACGCCTGGCCACGGCTAAACAACTGGAAGTGCGCCAGCTCTCGGCACGCCTTGAAGCCCTCGAAGGTGAAGTCCGCAAACCCAACGATGTCCTGGATTCCCACAGCCCGGCGATGAAAGTCGTACTGGAAACCGCCCGCCAGGTTGCCAGCACCGACGCCAACATTCTGATTCTCGGCGAGTCCGGTACGGGTAAAGGCGAACTGGCCCGGGCCATTCACGGCTGGAGCAAACGCGCGAAAAAACCCTGCGTCACCATTAACTGCCCGTCATTGACGACCGAGTTGATGGAAAGCGAACTCTTTGGCCACAGCCGCGGAGCGTTCACCGGCGCCAGCGAAAGCACCCTCGGTCGGGTCAACCAGGCTGATGGCGGGACGTTATTCCTTGATGAAATCGGCGATTTCCCACTGACCTTGCAGCCCAAACTGCTGCGTTTCATCCAGGACAAGGAATACGAACGGGTGGGCGACCCGGTAACCCGCCGCGCCGATGTGCGGATCCTCGCCGCAACCAACCTCAACCTTGAGGACATGGTCCGCGATGGCCGCTTCCGCGAAGACCTGTTGTACCGGCTGAATGTCATTACGCTGCACCTGCCGCCCCTGCGCGAAAGGGCCGAGGACATCCTGGCCCTGGCCGATCGCTTCCTGGCGCGCTTCGTCAAGGAATATGCGCGTCCGGCCCGCGCCTTCAGCGATGAAGCACGCGAGGCGCTGCTCGGCTATCGCTGGCCAGGCAACATCCGCGAACTGCGCAACGTGGTCGAACGGGCGAGCATCATTTGCCCACAGGAACGGGTCGAGATCAGCCATTTGGGCATGGCCGAACCAGCCACCGGCAACGTTCCACGAATCGGCGCAGCACTCAGCCTGGATGAATTGGAGAAAGCCCATATCGGCGCCGTTCTGGCCAGCGCCGGAACCCTCGATCAAGCAGCCAGGACCCTGGGTATCGACGCCTCGACGCTGTACCGCAAACGCAAACAGTACAACCTGTGAGCGTTGCCTTATGAAACCGGCGATGAAGTTGCGCACACGGCTGTTCCTTAGTATCTCGGCACTGATCACCGTGGCGTTGGTCGGGTTGATACTCGGGCTGGTCAGCGTGATGCAGATAGCCAGCACCCAGGAAGCGCTGATCCGCGAACATGCACTGCTGATTGCCGGTTTACTCGGGTTGGTCGGGCTGGCGATACTGATCATCGGCTTTATCACCGCTCACGGCATCGCCCGGCGGTTCGGTGAGCCGATCGAGGCACTGGCCAAGGCCGCGGATAAAATCGGCCAGGGCAACTTCGATGTCACTCTGCCAATTTCCCCGGCGGCGGAGATGATCCAGCTCACTCGGCGCTTCGGGATCATGGCCGAGGCCTTGCGTGAGCATCAGGCAAGCAACGTCGATGAACTGCTCGCCGGCCAGCAACGCTTGCAAGCTGTGCTCGACAGCATCGATGACGGTTTGCTGATGATTGATCGTCAGGGCCATCTGGAGCACCTTAATCCGGTAGCGCAGCGCCAGTTGGGCTGGGACGAAGATCGCCTCGGTCAGGGCCTGGGCACCGCGCTCCAGCGACCGGAGCTCGATGAACAGCTGCAACGGGTACTGCGTGGCGAGATACTGGAGCGCGCGCCTGAAGACCTGAGTATCGACGTCGACGGTGAGTCACGGCTGTTGACCTACAGCCTGACGCCGGTCAGCCATACCCAGGGGCATATCCTCGGCGCCGTCATGGTGCTGCACGATGTCACCGAACAGCGGACCTTTGAACGGGTCCGCAGTGAGTTCGTGTTGCGCGCCTCCCATGAACTGCGCACGCCGGTCACCGGCATGCACATGGCATTCGGCCTGTTCCGGGAGCGTGCGCACTTTGCCGAAGACTCGCGCGAAGCCGACCTGTTGAATACGGTGAATGACGAGATGCAGCGCTTGATGCACCTGATCAACGACCTGCTGAACTTCTCTCGCTATCAGAATGGCCTGCAAAAGCTCACCCTGGCGCCATGCAACATCGATGATCTCCTGGAGCAGGCACAAGGACGCTTCGCCGAACGGGCCAACGAGCAAAGCATCGAATTGTTGGTGGAAGTGCAAGCACCGCTGCCGCGACTGCAGGCCGATCAGGCGCAACTCGACCGGGTCCTGGATAACCTGATCGACAACGCCTTGCGTCACACCAGCCACAATGGGCAGATACGCTTGCAGGCACGCCGGCATGGCGAACGGGTGATCGTCAGCGTCGAAGACAACGGCGAAGGCATCGCTTACGGCCAGCAAGGGCGGATTTTCGAACCCTTCGTCCAGGTCGGGCGCAAGAAGGGCCGCGCCGGGCTCGGCCTGGCGTTGTGCAAGGAGATCGTGCAATTGCACGGTGGCCGCATGGGCGTGTATTCCCGACCGGGACAGGGCACCCAGTTTTACATGGCACTGCCCGTGTAATGGGCCTTCACGCCTCGTCATCCAGCCGGCGCGACGCCAATCGGCGCCCACGCGTGATCAGTTCAATGAACTGCACCGCGGTCAAGGCACGGGCAAACAGCCATCCTTGGCCGTAATTCACCCCTTCGCTGCTCAGTAACACGGCCTGGGCTTCATGCTCGATACCTTCGGCGATCACCTTGAGCTGCAAGGCATGCGCCATCCGAATGATGTGCGGCGCCACGCCGCTGCTGGCGGCGTCGTGACCCAGCGCATCAATAAAAGCCTTGTCGATTTTCAGGCAGTCCACCGGCAGGGTTTGCAGGTAGGCCAGACTGCAATAGCCGGTACCAAAGTCGTCGATCAGCACTTGATGCCCGGCATCCCTCAAGGCTTGCAGGTTCTCGCGTGCGACCACCACATCAATCAGCCCGCGCTCGGTCACCTCAAACGCGATCTGCCGCGCAGCGACCCGGTGCGTGGCCAGCAAGCGCGCCATGACCTGGCCGATGCGCGGCACCATGACATCGCAGGCACCCAGGTTGACGGAGATATACAACTGCGGGTTAGCGCGCAGTAACTTACCCAGCTGTTCAAGCAATCGCTGCAATACGAAGTCGGTGATCTGACGGATCTGCCCGGTATTTTCCGCCATGGGAATAAACAGGTCAGGGCTGGTCAGCGTGCCGTCCGGTCGACGCCAGCGCAACAAGGCTTCGGCACCGACGCATTGACGGCTTTTGAGGTCGAAGATCGGCTGATACAGGACCTGTAACTCCCCACGCTTGAGGGCGCCCTGCAACTCGCCACCCAGCGACTGCCGCTGGCGGGCCAGCAGAAACACCAAACAGCCAATGCTCACGCCCAGCCCAAGGCTTGCCGACACCAACCACCACCATAGAGCGGGCAGGTGCAGTGCGGTTCGAGGACTGATCAACACCAACTGATACTCGGGATTGTTGGTCGGCATGCGGTAAATCAGCCGGGTTTGCGTGACCTGCAACGGTTCGCTGCTGAAGGGTGACCACGGGTCGGTCGGTGGCCAGGCTTGTGGCGCTCCGAGAACCGGGATCGCCCGGGCGCCATGATCGACGACCACCACCAGGCTGCTATCGGGCGCCAGATCCACCATGTCGGTCAGATGCCCACGCGAGGTGGCGACACGAAAATTACCGCGCCCCAGCATCAGCGCTGCGCGGTCTTCGTCAGGTTCGGTCGAGGTGTTGAGCCAATAGCTGTAGATCGGCCCTTTGATGTCAGGTGGACGGATCGCCGAGAGCGCATTCTGGCGCGGTCGGTTCGAGCAGAATTGTGTGGGGTCGATATAGGCCGCTTCATACACGAAGCGATAGTTGAAGCTGACCTGCTGCAAGGTAGCGATCATCTCCGTGTCGCAACTGCGCAACGGCTGCGCTTCCAGATCATCCAGACTTTCACGCAGTTGGCCGAACAGTTGCTCCAGACGCTCCAGAAATCGCTCACCCTGAGCATTCATCTGTTCGCTTTCGCGTTGCTGGACCTGTCGCAGTGCCACGCCCAGGCTAACCGCCAACAGCAATGCCGCACTCAGCGCAGCCGCGAGTATCGCCAAAGACCAAGGGCGATAGAACCAACTGCGCAGGGTCTCGCTAGCGGCCGTCATCATTGAATATCCGAAGGATTACCAATGAGTTATAGCTACTGATCAGGAAATAGCCCTGACCGTCGGACGGGCGTCATTATTTTGTCTGATTGAGCACTTGCAGGATCGCGGCACTTTGGGCGTCTGGCGTACCGTCAAATCGTGAAGGTCGGTAGTGCATCTGGAAGGCCGCCAGCACATGTCGGGTGGCGACATCCAGCTCACCGGTCTGCGGCGTCGTGTAGCCCAAACGTGCGAGTTCTTGCTGAAACCAGGAAATACTCGGAAGTTGTGCTTCGAATAACGCTTGCTGACGCGCCACCGCCTGGGCATTTGGCCAGAGCACCAGCCCTTCGTCGGCCAGACGCTTCCACGGGAACAACGGACCCGGGTCAAGCTTGCGCAGCGGCGCGATGTCGCTGTGGCCGATGATGTTTCGCGGGCTGATGTTGTTGCGCTTGCTGATGTCCCTGATCAGGAAGATCAAAGACTGGACCTGCGCTTCGCTGTACGGATACCAGACGCGCCCGGTGGGCGTATCGTGAAAACCCGGATTGACGATTTCGATGCCAATCGAGCTTGAGTTCAGCCAGGTCCGGCCATCCCATTCGCTTTCCCCGGCATGCCAGGCCCGGTGACTTTCATCCACCAGTTTGAAAATGGTGGCGTTCTTGTCGTCGCCTACCAGGTA
Organism: uncultured Pseudomonas sp.; assembly: GCA_964396695.1. Classification (GTDB taxonomy): domain Bacteria; phylum Pseudomonadota; class Gammaproteobacteria; order Pseudomonadales; family Pseudomonadaceae; genus Aquipseudomonas. The sequence continues at coordinate 5,200 of CAYNGZ010000034.1, read as the reverse complement.
ATGGCTGCTGACCTGGCCATGGGTCAACAACGCCAATGAGCGTTCCTGCGAGGCGGTGGTGTAATGCACCACGACATACTGCACGCGATTATCAAAATTCGCCGAAGGGTGGCGGGTGTCGATTCGAGGCCCGCTGGCGCAGCCCGCCAGGACAAGTAGCACCAAAAGCAGAGGAATGGATTTCATGAAAAAAGCACTACGCTGAAGACAGTTATGCAACAGTGTAACGTACTGCCTTCTTTCGGGCCGGCGAAAGCTTGGTATGAAATAAAATGGATCAATTGTCGTCAGCCTAGCTCCACTCGGTTTCGACCGGCATTTTTCGCCCGGTAAAGCGCCTGATCGGCTCTTTTCAGCACAAGATCGCTATGTTCTCCTGCTCTGAACGCCGTCATTCCCATGGAAACGGTGATCGTCACGCGCTCACCCTTGAAGTGAAACGGGCAGGCTTCGATGGCCGCGCGCAGGGTTTCCGCCAACCTGGCGCCGGCCGCCAACGGAGTATTGGGCACCAGCAAGACAAACTCCTCGCCACCGAAACGGGCCATGAAGTCCGTACCGCGCAGGCGCTTGCGCAGCACGCTGGCAATGATTTTGAGCACTTTGTCGCCGGCCAGGTGGCCGTAGTTATCGTTGATGCGCTTGAAGTGGTCGAGATCGAGCATCGCCAGTAACAGCGAGTTGCCGTGTTGCTGCCACTGGGCAATCTCATGCTCCAGACGCTCGCTCCAGGCCGCCCGGTTCGGTAAACCGGTCAGCGGATCGACCAGGGCTTTCTGGCGTTGCTCTTCCAGGTGCTCGCGGTAGCCCTGAGCCTCCCGCTCCATGCTCGCGACTCGCTCGGCCAGACCTTGCAGGCGAGCCGCCACTTCCTGCTCACGCTCGTCGCGCTGTTTCTGGTGCTGATCCATGGTGCCGAGCAACCCTTCGAGGTGGTTCTCCAACACATGCTTGAGGCCTTCCAGATCCTCGGCATCCTGCATGCTGCTCTGCAGGCCATCAACCTGTTCACGGATCTGCGTGTCCATCTCCCGCGCCGCAGAGCGGTTGTCGGCATGACCCGCGCTGGCGGCTTGCAGATTGCTTTGAAAGGACTCCAGTCGCTCATTGAGTTGCTTGAGGTACACCTCGAACTCATGCTGCCCACTGTCGGTAATCGCCAGCATCAACACCGCGAGATCATCGAGAATCGGTAGCAACTCGTACCAGTTCAAACCATTTTGCAACCGATCACGCATCGCCTCGGCTTGCGGACGGTGACGCTCGGGTAACGACAAATCCTCCAGCAACCCCAGCAACGTGCCTTCGATGTGTTTGGCCACCGAGCTGTAGGACGGTTCCGGTGAGTCCGGCAGTGCGTAAAGAACATCCTGCGCAGGTTGCTCTGGCTCCAGGGCTGCCGGGGCTTCTGTCATCGCCGGCGAAAGCGCAGGACTGTCGACTGACGGCGACGCTTCATCAACCGCTGGAGGAACGGCGTGCGTCAGCTCGTCGGGATTGATCGCCATTGGATCGGGAGCCGTCACCGGATCGGCTGCCGGGATGGCCTGCGACTCTTCCAGCGTCTCCACATCAGGAGAATCCTGATCCGCTACCCGCGCTTTGGCAGGCGGAGCCTGGGTGGCAAGCACTGGAGGAACAAAAGCCACGACTTCAGGCGATGGCTGTGTTTCTTCCAGCGATTGAAGCGGCTCGGGTTCTGCAATCACAGTGTGCGGTGCTTGCGCGATCGGTGCCGGTACTTCCTGCACCGTGGGCGTAACCACCTGGATCGGCGCCGGCGCTGGCGATTCACGCACTGGCTCGGGTATCACCTCAACGGCCGGTCCAGGCGATTGCTCAGCGAGGCCCGGGGTAAGTGTTTCGTGCTGAGGCGCACTGGCTTCAGGCTTTTGCTCATCCACATCTCGACCACCAAACAAACGTTGCAGCAGACCTGGGCGGTTTGGCTCGGCGGGGTTTTCCAGCAGACTCAGCGCCTGACCTTGCAGACCACTGAGCTCACCAAGTAACAAGGGAATTTCACGTGCCTGACTGACCCGCCCGTCGAGTTGCTTGGCGTACCTCTTGAGCGGACGGCTGATCTCGCGTGGCAGCGGTAGGGCCTGGAGCTGACTGACCAGGGCGGTCAACGCTGCACTGACTTGATCGACCCGGGTCTCGCGACGCTGCTCGGAGTCGAGCACGGCTTTTTCCAGGCGCGGCAACAGTGCGGCCAACCCGGCGTCCATATCGTTGGTGCGGATGACCTCGCGCATTTCCTTCATGCACTGGTCGACCGCGCGATCAGTGCCCTCGGCCGCCAGCGTGCTGCGCACCAGCCCGCGGCGCAGCAAGTCGAGGCGGGCATCCCAGCGGCGCTCGAGCTTTTCCTGCTGTTCGATACTTTTGAGGTATTTCTCTTTCCAGCGCTGTGCTTCGTCGCTCATTCAGGGGTTCCGCGAAGGGCAGGACTCAACGCGGGCAATGCATCGACCGTGAGCGAACCCGGCAGACGAATTTCTACCGCGACCGGCAGGTGATCGGAAATCGGTTGTGCCAGCACTTCGACCCGCTCGAGAGTCAGCGTCGGGCTGAGCAGAATATGGTCCAGACAGCGTTGCGGGCGCCAGCTGGGGAAGGTCGCTTCGACTTGTGGCGCAAGCAGACCGAGGTCACGCAAAGGGGAGGTTTGCAAAAGATCACTGGCATGAGTGTTCATGTCACCCATCAGCACTTGATGTTTGTAGTCGCCGATCAGTTCGCGAATGTAGGCCAACTGCATCGTCCGCACGCGCGCCCCCAATGCCAGGTGCATCATCACGACCACCAGCGCCTCCGGCCCCTCGCCGAACCGCACAAGAATCGCACCACGGCCCTTGGGCCCGGGCAGCGGATGATCTTCAATCGCCCACGGGCGCAAACGGCTGAGCACGCCATTACTGTGCTGAGCGAGCCGGCCCAGGTTGCGATTGAGTTGTTGATACCAATAGGGGAAGGCACCGAGTTGGGCCAGGTGTTCGACTTGATTGACGTAGCCTGATCTCAGGCTGCCGCCATCGGCTTCCTGCAAAGCGACCAGATCGTAGTCAGCCAGCAGATTGCCGATTTTTTGCAGGTTATCCGCGCGTCCCGTGTGTGGCAGCAGATGCTGCCAGCTACGGGTCAGGTAATGCCGATAACGCTCGGTGCTGATGCCGACCTGGATGTTGAAACTGAGCAAACGCAAACGACTGTCTGCGGGCAAACCCGAGGTTTCCAGATGATGCTCGTTGACCTGCGGGTCGTGCAGACCAACGAGACGTTCAGCACCCCAGCGTCGCATGACATGCGCCGCTTACTTAGCGGCGCGCTCCTTGGCGATCAGTTGATCGGCCACGCTCAAAGTACCTTCAGGACCACCGGCAGTGCCCAGGTCGAAGCGGTATTTACCGTTGACGACCATGGTCGGTACGCCGGAGATCTGGTAGGCCTGAGCCTTTTTCTTGGCCTCTTCAACTTTGCCTTTGACGGCGAACGAGTTGTAGGTGCTCAGGAACTTGTCCTTGTCGACGCCTTCGCCGGCCAGGAACTCAGCCATTTCTTCCGGGGTAGCGAGTTTCTTGCCACCGTGGATCGCTTCGAAGACGGCTTTGTGAACCTTGTGTTCCACGCCCATCGCTTCCAGAGTGATGTACAGCTGGCCGTGAACGTTCCAGATACCACCGAACATGGCCGGAATACGCACGAAATTCACATCGGCAGGCAGTTTTTCAACCCAGGGGTTGATGGTTGGCTCGAATGCATAGCAGTGCGGGCAGCCATACCAGAACAGTTCCACGACTTCGATCTTGCCAGGCACAGCCACCGGAACGGCGCTGCCCAATTCGACATATTGTTTACCGGCTTCAAGCGGTCCGGCCGCTTGGGCGGTCATGCCAAACAGACTGGCGGTGACGAGTGCGGCGCTGAGAATCAGATTACGCATGCTTTACTCCTGGGCAAATTGGCTCGCTTCGCGCGACCTGCTTTCCGGCAGATCATGGCGGGCATCAGTTCTCTAGTGTAACGGCAGCGGCCACAAAAAAGGGCAGCCAAAGCCACCCTTTTTATGCTTGCATCGAAGGATTAATCGAGCGTTAACATTGTGCGAGATCAACACCTTGCGCAATGCCCGCTCAACCGGCCTTAGTGCAGGCCTTGAATATAGCTGGACACCGCTTCGATGTCCTTGTTGCTCAATTTTGCAGCAATGCTTTGCATGATTTTCGTGTCGCCGTCGTTGGTACGGTTACCTTCACGGAAATCAGTCAGCTGTTTGGCGATGTATTGAGCGTGCTGGCCACCCAGGTGCGGAAAGGCCGCAGCGGCGTTGCCTGCACCGTTAGGCGAGTGGCAACCGGTGCACGAAGGCATGCCCTGGTCCAGTTTGCCGCCACGGAACAACTCTTCACCGTGAGCCACGACTTTCGGGTCTGCTGCGCCGACGCTGCCTTTCTGGCTGGCGAAGTAGGCAGCAAGGTCGGCCAGGTCCTGATCGCTCAGGTTGGTCAGCAGGCCGGTCATCTCCAGAACGGTGCGCTTGCCCGACTTGATGTCGTGCAGTTGCTTGTTCAGGTAACGCTCACCCTGACCCGCCAGTTTTGGAAAGTTTGGCGCCATGCTATTGCCGTCCGGGCCATGACAGGCGCCACATACTGCGGCTTTCGCCTGACCAGCAGTCGCATCGCCTGCAGCATGGGCAATGCCGGAGATCCCCAGGGTCAACAGCAGACTCACGATCAATTTGTTCATCAGCTAATCCAACTACGGCTAAGGGTTAAAGAGTTATGGACCGGGATCACTCGTTCATCCACTGGATGATTGCTCGGTAATCCTCGGCACTGCAGTCCATGCACAAACCACGCGGCGGCATCGCCTTGAAACCCTGGGTCACGTGTTGCACCAGCGTCTCCATACCTTGCGCCAGTCTTGGCGCCCAAGCTTCCTGATCACCCTTTTGAGGCGCCGTTGGGAGTTGGCCGGAATGACAGGCTCCACAAACACGGTTGTACACAGCTTCCGGATCCTGTGTAGCCTGAGCGCTGTAAAGCGGCATCAAGACACCGGCAGCTAGCAGCCATTTCGTCATAAAACGACCTTTTCAGGGTTGAGAGCGAGCTGCGTTCTAGTGCGCAATCAAGGTCTGTCGCTCTCGTGAACTTCATCCTACGCTGGGACAAAGCGCACACAAAATCTGCGG
>CAYNGZ010000033.1:8644-26098 GCA_964396695.1 uncultured Pseudomonas sp. | reverse complement strand
TGTTCCTTACGCGACAGCGCGGCCTCGAAGAGGGGGCGGCCCCTCCTACAGGGATTGCGAGCATCTGTAGGAGCTGCCGAAGGCTGCGATCTTTTGACTTTATCGTTTCTGGGTCAGGGCGCGACGCTCGAACTCGACGATCCGTTGACGGTAGTGCTCGATGGTTTGAGCAGTCAGCACGCTGCGCTGATCGTCTTTGAGTTCACCATTGAGCTCCTGAGACAGTTTGCGAGCCGCCGCGACCATCACGTCGAAAGCCTGTTTCGGGTGACGCGGGCCTGGCAAGCCGAGGAAGAAGCTCACGGCCGGGGTGCTGAACAGATCGATATCGTCCAGATCGAACACTCCCGGCTTGACCGCGTTGGCCATGGAGAACAGCACTTCACCATGGCCGGCCATGCTTTCGTGACGATGGAAGATATCCATCTCGCCAAAACGCAGACCGCTTTCCAGAATGTTCTGCAACAGGGCCGGGCCTTTGAAGCCACCCGGATCACGGCAGATCACGCTGATGACCAATACTTCTTCTGCCTGCGGCTGCTCTTTATCGGCCGCAGCACTCGACGGTTTGGTTTCGTCCGGGAAGTCGCCGTCACGGCTGCTGAAGCTCGGGCCGCCGTCCAGATCCAGATTCAAATTCAGGTCGCCCTGAGAGGGCTCACCACCACGCTTGCCACGCTTGGAGCCCGACTCGCGCGGTTCACGGGCCGGCATGCTCACTGACGGCAAGTCATGCTCGTCGAGTTGCGGTTCTTTATGGGTATCCAGCACACGTGACGGGCCCAGCAGATCGGCGCTGCTGTCCTCGTCCGGCAGGTTGGAGAGGCTGCGGTCGAGGCGGAATTTCAGCTTGCCCTTGCCGCCGCGCATGCGCCGCCAGCCATCAAAAAGAATACCGGCAATGACAATAATGCCGATGACGATCAGCCACTCGCGCAGACCGATTTCCATGTAATCCCGTGCCTCTATAAAAAATGCTGAAAAATAAGGGGTTTACAAGCTGCAAACCGCTTTAAAACGTGGCGCCAACTCTCTGTTCTGAATGGCCTTTTGCCCACGCATACGAAAAATTGACATTAAACTAGCACGACCAAAGATAACTTTACACCGTCAGTCACAATGGCTTCAGCCATTATGTCGATTGGCCAGCAATCTCCGCGGGTAAAAATCCCTACTTCCCGCAAACGCATGGCCTACGCACCATGACTCAGGCGTCTACCATCGCCATCGCCTCCTCGACATCCACGGCTACCAGACGTGAGCAACCCGGCTCGTGCATCGTAACCCCCATCAACTGATCAGCCATTTCCATGGCGATCTTGTTGTGGGTGATATAGATGAACTGCACCGTTTGCGACATCTCTTTCACCAATCGGGCATAGCGTCCAACGTTAGCGTCATCCAGCGGTGCGTCAACTTCGTCGAGCATGCAAAACGGTGCCGGGTTCAGCTTGAAGATCGCAAAAACCAGCGCCAATGCCGTCAGGGCTTTCTCACCGCCCGACAACAAATGGATGGTGCTGTTCTTCTTTCCAGGCGGACGCGCCATGATCGTTACCCCTGTATCGAGTAGATCTTCGCCCGTCAGTTCCAAATAAGCGCTGCCGCCACCGAAAACTTTTGGAAAAAGGGCCTGCAATCCACCATTGATCTGATCAAAGGTATCTTTGAAGCGATTGCGGGTTTCCTTGTCAATCTTGCGAATGACGTTTTCCAGCGTGTCGAGCGCTTCCACCAGGTCGGCATCCTGAGCATCCAGATAGCGCTTGCGCTCGGACTGTTGCTGGTACTCGTCGATGGCCGCGAGGTTGATCGCACCCAGTCGCTGAATTCGCGCGGCAATGCGCTCGAGTTCTTCTTCGGCTTCTTTTTCGCTAGCTTCAGCCACCAGGGTGGCGAGCACGCCATGCAAGTCATAACCGTCTTCGAGCAGTTGATCCTGCAACGTTTTACGACGCACGGTCAGGGCCTGCCATTCCATGCGCTGCTGTTCGAGTTGACCACGGATCAATTGCGATTGCTGCTCGGCCTGGCTGCGGCGCTTCTCGGCATCACGCAATTGGCGGTCGGCATCTTCCAGGGAGATCTGTGCGGTTCTCAGTTCTTCGTCGACGCTCATGCGCTTGTCGAGCAATTCTTCAAGCTTGAGCCGCAACTCTTCCAGCGGCGCTTCGCCCTCCTCCAGATTGAGGCTGAGCTGTTCGCGCTTTTCCGTCAGACGCTCGGACTGCAATTGCAGCCGCTCCAGCGCCTGACGGGTTGAATCGTGTTGTGCCTTGAGCGAGCCCAGACGTACCGCCAATTGGTGCGCGTGGTCTTTATGCTGGCGGGCTTCTTGGCGTACCCGATCAAGGCGTTCGCGCAAGCTGTCGCGTTGAGCCAGCAGCAACTCGCGCTGCTCGGTGTCGAGCGCCATGCTGTCGAGGGCCTCCTGCAATTGCAGGCGCGATTCGCCAACCTGTTCGTGTTCCAGCGCGCGCAGCTCAGCCAACTCGCCAAGTTCTTCATCGAGACGCGTGCGACGCAATGTCAGCTGTTCAGCCTTGGCTTTTCCGGCAGACAGCTGAGCTTTCAATTCGCCTTGTTGGCGTGCTTCGTCTTGCAGCAAACGGCGCAGGTGCTCGCGACCATTCTCTTGCTGACGTTGCTGGGCACGCAGGTTCTGCAAGGTGGTTTCCAGGGTCTCCACAGTAGCTTCGCGCTCTTCGCGCTCAAGCCCCAGACGCTGGATTTCCTGCCCACGCGCCAACATGCCGCTCTCGGCTTCACTGGCGCGGCGCACCCGCAAAAAGTGCCGCCCAACCCAGTAACCGTCACGGCTGATCAGGCTTTCGCTGGCCGACAACTGACCCCGCAGCGACAGTGCCTGTTCGAGACTGTCCACCGGCTTGACCTGCCCCAGCCACGGCGACAGATCAATCTGTGCCTCAACCTTGTCGAGCAGACTGCCGGGGATCCGCACACCGTCGCTCGCCGGGCTGAGCAAGCGCAGATCACCCTGGGCAAACCCGGACAGATCGAAACCCGCGAAGTCATCGACCAGCACCGCTTGCAGGTCGGCGCCGAGCACGGTTTCCACCGCCAGCTCCCAACCCGCCTCAACCCTCAAGCCTTCGGCCAGACGCGGACGCTCGGCCAATTGTTGCTCGCGCAACCACTCGGCGGTGCCGGTGCCCGGATCGAGCGCCGCTTGCTGCAACGCCTCCAACGACGCCAGACGCCCGTTGAGCCGTTGCAAGTCGCCCTGCGCCTGCTGCTGGTTTTGCAGGGCCAGTTGCAGTTCCTGACGCAACTGCTCAAGCCGCTCGACCTGCGCCTCTTCGCTGGCTTGCAAATCTTCGAGGGTCGCTTCGCTGGCGGCGAGTTGTTCGCTCAGGTCCAGAATCGCCGCGTCTTCCGGGGCCGCCGACAGCAAGTCACGCTCCTCGGCCAAACGACGTTGACGCTCGGCCAGACGCTCCATGCTGGTTTCCAGCTGCGAAATACGCGACTGCTGGACTTCGGCCTGACGCCGTGGCTCGGCCGAGCGCAGGTTGAAACTGTCCCACTGTTCCTGCCAGCCGTGCATGCCGGTTTCGGACTCCTCCAGCGCGGCGGCGGCTTCTTCTGCGGCGGCGCTGGTGATTTCCTGCTCGGGCGTGAGCCGGTCCAGCTCTTCGCCGAGGGTCGCCAGCAACGTGCGGTCGTGGCCCAGGTGCGACTCGGTTTCCAGGCGCGAACGCTCGGCTTCCTTGAGGTCGTCCTGCAACTGGCGCAAACGCTGCTGACCGTGCTGGATGCTCTGCTCGACCCGGGCAATGTCGCCACCGACCGAATAGAAACGCCCTTGCACCAGATTGAAGCGTTCAGAGAGGTCGTGATGACCGTCGCGCAGCCGTTCGATGCTCGCATCAGCGTTGCGCTGCTCAGCGACCAGGGCTTCGAAACTGATTTCCTGATTGCCGATGATCGCCTCGCGCTGGCCGACCTGTTCGTTCAATGCCTGCCAGCGTAGCGCCGACAATTGGGCCTTGAGCTGACGCTCTTCGGCTTTGTATTCCTGATACTTCTCGGCGGCCTGGGCCTGTCGGTGCAGGCGTTCGAGCTGACGCTCCAGTTCTTCACGCAGGTCGGTCAGGCGCGCAAGGTTTTCGTGGGTACGACGGATACGGTTTTCCGTCTCGCGCCGGCGCTCCTTGTACTTGGAGATCCCCGCCGCTTCCTCGATGAAGTTACGCAGGTCTTCCGGTTTGGCTTCGATCAGCTTGGAAATCATCCCCTGCTCGATGATCGAGTAGCTGCGCGGGCCCAGGCCGGTGCCAAGGAAGATATCGGTAATGTCTCGACGACGGCACTTGGCGCCGTTGAGGAAGTACGTGTTCTGGCTGTCGCGGGTGACTTTACGGCGAATGGAAATTTCCGCGTAGGCCGCGTATTCACCGATCAGCGTGCCGTCGGAGTTGTCGAACACCAGTTCGATACTCGCCTGGCTCACCGGTTTGCGGCTGGTGGAGCCATTGAAGATGACGTCGGTCATCGACTCGCCGCGCAAATTCTTGGCCGAGCTCTCGCCCATCACCCAGCGTACGGCGTCGATGATGTTCGACTTGCCGCAACCATTGGGCCCGACCACCGCCGCCATGTTACTGGGGAAGTTCACCGTGGTCGGATCGACGAAGGATTTGAACCCCGCCAGTTTGATGCACTTGAGCCGCACGCTCAGGCAACCGGCAAGGCAGACAGCACCAGATCGCAACTGCGCTGGGCATAGGCCGAGAGCACGACGCGAATCAGTGGCAGATCACGGGCCAGCACCGCCGCGAGCAGGCGTTCGAACAGTTCGAGGAACTCGCTCATCTCGGCCTTGCGCTGTTCCAGGGCAAGAAAATACGCACGACTCATGGCCGGTTGCAGGTTCTCGACGGTTTCCTGCAAATACGGGTTATTGGCGAAGGGATACGCCGCCCGCATCACGTTGAAGCTGTCTTCGACAAAGGTGCGGATGTCCTGACGTTCGTAACTGGCACTCAGACGCTGCTGGATGTGCAGGAACGGCGCCATGTCAGCCTGGACCTGCCAGCCTTTGGCCACCGAATAACCGAGCAGGATGTACAGCTCGCTCATCAGCGTGCACAGGCTCTGCACCTTGTGTGCCGTCAGTTCGGTCACGTGGGCACCGCGACGCGGCAGGATCGCGATCAGATGCCGGCGTTCGAGGATCAGCAAGGCTTCGCGAACCGAGCCGCGGCTGACATTGAGGGCCAGCGTGACCTTCTGTTCCTGGATGCGCTCTCCCGGCTTGAGGTCGCCGCGAATGATGCGTTCGGCGAGGTGGTGAGCAATTTGCTCGGCGAGGCTGTCCGGCGCCTTGAACGTCATGGTTTTCCTTCAAACTCTTCAATCTGCACAAGCGGCGCAGTGTAGCGCACTTGGGGGGTGATGGCGCAGGGCCCAGCCAGCGGAATTTGGCACGATTCAAGCAAAAGCGAGGTATCCCGAGAGGGTCAATAATGAAAGAAGCCACTGTTGATCGGCAAAAATGAATTTCCTGACCTTTAAGTCAGAAAATCATTGACCGAAAAGTCAGACCTGATAAATTCAGGCTCGTCGGTTAACAACAATAATGACTCTGCGAGGCCTTCCGTGATCCAGTTTTTACTTAACCAGGAACTCCGTAGCGAGCACGCTCTGGACCCGAATCTGACCGTGCTGAACTATCTGCGCGACTATTTGGGCAAACCCGGCACCAAAGAAGGTTGCGCCAGCGGCGACTGTGGCGCGTGCACGGTAGTGGTCGGTGAATTGCAGGCCGATGACACCGGTCGCGAACACATTCGCTATCGCAGCCTCAACTCGTGCCTGACGTTTGTTTCATCGCTGCACGGTAAACAGCTGATCAGCGTCGAAGACCTCAAGCATCAAGGCCAGTTGCACAGCGTGCAAAAAGCCATGGTCGAGTGCCACGGCTCGCAGTGCGGCTTCTGTACTCCGGGCTTTGTCATGTCGTTGTTCGCCCTGCAGAAAAACAGCGATCACCCCGATTCTCATAAAGCCCATGAAGCCCTCGCCGGCAACCTCTGCCGTTGCACCGGCTATCGCCCGATCCTGGCCGCTGCCGAACAGGTGTGCTGCGGCAAGCAGACTGACCAGTTCGATGCCCGCGAAGCCGACACCATCGCTCGCCTGAAAGCCATCGCACCGACCGACACCGGCGAGCTGAACAGCGGCGACAAACGCTGCCTGGTGCCGCTGACCGTCGCCGATCTGGCCGACTTGTATGACGCCTATCCGCAAGCCCGCCTGTTGGCCGGCGGTACGGACCTGGCGCTGGAAGTCACCCAGTTCCACCGCACGCTGCCGGTGATGATCTACGTTGGCAATGTCGAGGAAATGAAGCGCGTCGAACGCTTTGACGATCGCCTGGAAATCGGCGCCGCCACTGCCCTCTCCGACTGCTATGAGGCGCTCAAGGCCGAGTACCCGGACTTCGGCGAACTGCTGCAACGTTTCGCCTCCTTGCAGATCCGCAATCAGGGCACCCTTGGAGGCAATATCGGCAACGCCTCACCGATTGGTGACTCACCGCCGCTGCTGATCGCACTCGGTGCACAGATCGTTCTGTGCAAAGGCGAGACCCGCCGCACCCTGGCGCTGGAAGACTATTTCATCGATTACCGGGTGACGGCACGCCAGGAAAGCGAGTTCATCGAGAAGATCATCGTGCCGCGCGCCAGCGCTGAACAGCTGTTCCGCGCCTACAAGGTGTCCAAGCGTCTGGACGATGACATTTCCGCGGTCTGCGCAGCCTTCAATCTGCGCCTCGAAAACGGTGTGGTCGCCGACGCCCGGGTTGCCTTCGGTGGCATGGCTGCGACGCCAAAACGGGCGAAAAGCTGCGAAGCCGCGCTGCTCGGCGCGCCATGGAACAACACAACGATAGAACGTGCCTGCGCCGCTCTTGGGGAAGATTTCACGCCGCTCTCGGATTTCCGTGCGAGCAAGGAATACCGCCTGCTCAGCGCACAGAACCTGCTGCGCAAATACTTCATCGAACTGCAAACACCGCACATCGAGACCCGGGTGACCGCTTATGTCTAACCATCACAAAGTCGAGAAGACCCAGGCCGAACTGGCCGAACTGTTTGCCAGGGACCTGACCACCGGTGTCGGTCGCAGCGTCAAGCACGACAGCGCCGACAAACATGTGTCCGGTGAAGCGCAGTACATCGACGATCGGCTGGAGTTTCCGAATCAGCTGCACGTTTACGCACGGCTCTCGGATCGTGCCCACGCAAAAATCATCAGCATCGACACGAAGCCTTGCTACGCCTTCGAAGGCGTGCGCATCGCCATTACTCACGAAGACGTGCCGGGCCTGAAAGACATCGGTCCCTTGCTGCCGGGCGACCCGTTGCTGGCCATCGACGACGTGCAATTCGTCGGTCAACCAGTGCTCGCGGTGGCCGCGAAAGACCTGGACACCGCGCGCAAGGCAGCCATGGCCGCGATCATCGAATACGAAGATCTGGAGCCGGTGCTCGACGTGGTCGAAGCCCTGCGCAAACGCCATTTCGTGCTGGAGAGCCACACCCACAAGCGCGGCGATTCGGCCACTGCGCTGGCGACTGCCGAACACCGCATCCAGGGCACGCTGCACATTGGCGGCCAGGAACACTTCTATCTGGAAACCCAGATTTCCTCGGTGATGCCGACTGAAGACGGCGGCATGATCGTCTACTGTTCGACCCAGAACCCCACCGAAGTGCAGAAACTGGTGGCGGAAGTGCTCGACGTGTCGATGAACAAAATCGTGGTCGACATGCGCCGCATGGGCGGCGGTTTTGGTGGCAAGGAAACCCAGGCCGCCAGCCCGGCCTGCCTCTGCGCGGTGATCGCGCACCTGACCGGGCAGCCGACCAAAATGCGCCTGCCACGGGTCGAAGACATGCTGATGACCGGCAAACGTCACCCGTTCTACATTGAATACGACGTGGGCTTCGACGACACAGGACGCCTGCACGGCATTCAGCTGGAACTGGCCGGCAACTGCGGTTGTTCACCGGACCTGTCGGCCTCCATTGTCGACCGGGCGATGTTCCACTCGGACAACTCGTACTACCTGGGCGACGCGACCATCAACGGTCACCGCTGCAAGACCAACACCGCATCGAACACCGCCTATCGCGGCTTTGGCGGCCCGCAAGGGATGGTCGCCATCGAAGAAGTGATGGACGCCATCGCCCGTCATCTGACCCTCGATCCATTGGCGGTGCGCAAGGCCAACTACTATGGCAAGACCGAGCGCAACGTCACTCACTACTACCAGACTGTCGAGCACAACATGCTCGAGGAAATAACCGCCGAACTGGAAGAAAGCAGCCAGTACTTTGAGCGCCGCGAAGCGATCCGGCGCTACAACGCCAACAGCCCGATCCTGAAAAAAGGCCTGGCGCTGACCCCGGTGAAATTCGGTATTTCCTTCACCGCCAGCTTCCTCAACCAGGCAGGTGCCCTGGTTCACGTCTACACCGACGGCAGCATCCACCTGAACCACGGCGGCACCGAAATGGGTCAGGGCCTGAACATCAAGGTCGCGCAAGTCGTGGCCGAAGTGTTCCAGGTTGAAATCGACCGCGTGCAGATCACCGCGACCAACACCGACAAGGTGCCAAACACCTCGCCGACCGCCGCGTCCAGCGGTGCCGACCTGAACGGCAAGGCCGCGCAGAACGCCGCCGAAATCATCAAGCAACGCCTGGTGGAATTCGCCGCGCGCAAGTTTGGGGTCAGCGAAGAAGACGTGGAATTCCACAACGGTCACGTGCGGGTTCGCGATCACATCCTGACCTTCGAGGAGCTGATCCAGCAGGCGTATTTCGCTCAGGTGTCGCTGTCCAGCACCGGTTTCTACAAGACCCCGAAAATCTACTACGACCGCAGCCAGGCACGCGGTCGGCCGTTCTACTACTACGCGTTTGGCGCAGCCTGTGCCGAGGTGATCGTCGACACCCTGACTGGCGAATACAAGATGCTCCGTACCGACATCCTGCATGACGTCGGCGCCTCGCTGAACCCGGCCATCGACATGGGCCAGGTCGAGGGTGGTTTCATCCAGGGCATGGGTTGGCTGACCATGGAAGAGCTGGTCTGGAATAACAAGGGCAAACTGATGACTAACGGCCCGGCCAGCTACAAGATCCCGGCGGTCGCCGACATGCCGCTGGACCTGCGGGTCAAGCTGGTGGAAAACCGCAAGAACCCGGAAGACACGGTGTTCCACTCCAAGGCGGTGGGTGAACCGCCGTTCATGCTGGGAATTGCCGTCTGGTGCGCGATCAAGGATGCGGTGGCGAGCCTGGGCGATTACCGACATCAGCCAAAAATCGACGCACCGGCCACACCGGAGCGGGTGTTGTGGGGCTGTGAGCAGATGCGCCAGTTGAAGGCGGTGAAAGCTGCGCAAACCGAGACCGAGGCGGTCTGAAGAGGTGGGACATGTACAACTGGATCGACGCCCTCGCCGACCTGCAAACCCAGGGGGAACCCTGCGTGTTGGTGACCATCATCGAAGAGCTCGGCTCGACGCCGCGCAATGCCGGCTCGAAAATGGTCGTCAGCGCCTCGCAGGCGTTCGACACCATCGGTGGCGGGCATCTGGAATACAAGGCGATGCAGGTCGCCCGGGAGATGCTTGCCAGCGGCAAACAGGACACCCACCTGGAGCGTTTCAGCCTCGGCGCCAGCCTGGGTCAATGCTGCGGTGGCGTCACCGTGTTGCTGTTCGAACCCATGGGCCAGGTGCAAGCACAAATCGCCGTGTTCGGTGCCGGCCACGTCGGCCGGGCGCTGGTGCCGTTACTGGCAAGCCTGCCCTGCCGGGTGCGCTGGATCGATTCGCGAGAAGCGGAGTTCCCCGAACAGATCCCCCACGGCGTGCGTAAAATCATCGCCGAAGAACCGGTGGATGAAATCGACGACCTTCCCGCCGGCAGTTACTGCATCGTCATGACCCACAATCACCAGCTCGACCTGGAACTCACTGCGGCGATCCTCAAGCGCAACGACTTTGCCTACTTCGGCCTGATCGGCTCGAAGACCAAACGGGTGAAGTTCGAACACCGTCTGCGCGAGCGCGGTTTCGACAACGCCGTGCTGCAACGCATGCGCTGCCCGATGGGGCTGGGCGAGGTCAAAGGCAAACTGCCTGTGGAAATCGCCATCTCCATCGCCGGCGAAATCATTGCCACCTATAACGCGAATTTCGGCCAGCACACCGCAAAAGCCGAACCGATTGCCAAACTGCTGCCCGCCTCACGCCGCAGCCACGCCTCGAACTAAAAAGCCACGAACCGAGAACGACATGCCTTTGACTCGCAAAGCCTACCGCGCCGCCATTCTGCACAGCATCGCCGACCCTGCCGTGGTTGGCATCGAAGCCTCCTACGAGTATTTCGAAGATGGCGTGCTGGTGACGGAAAACGGCCAGATCAGCGCCATCGGCCACGCCTGCGAACTGCTCGCCAGCCTGCCTGCCGACATTGAAATCACCCATCATCAGGACGCGCTGATCACGCCGGGCTTCATCGATACGCACATTCACCTGCCGCAAACCGGCATGGTCGGCGCTTACGGAGAACAACTGCTGGACTGGCTCAACACCTACACCTTCCCCTGCGAACGTCAGTTCGCCGACAAGGCCCACGCCGAAGAAGTCGCCAACATTTTCATCAAGGAATTGCTGCGCAACGGCACCACCACCGCACTGGTGTTCGGCAGCGTGCACCCGCAATCGGTGGACTCGTTCTTCGAGGCTGCACGGACGCTCGACCTGCGGATGATCGCCGGCAAGGTGATGATGGACCGCAACGCCCCGGACTACCTGACCGACACCGCTGAGTCCAGCTACGTCGACAGCAAGGCGCTGATCGAGCGCTGGCACGGCAAGGGTCGTCTGCATTACGCAGTGACGCCGCGCTTCGCACCGACCAGCACCCCGGAACAACTGACCCTCGCCGGCCAGTTGCTCAGCGAATACCCCGACCTGTACATGCAGACGCACATCAGCGAAAACCTGCAGGAAGTCGAATGGGTCAAGGAACTGTTCCCGGAGCGCAAGGGTTACCTGGACGTCTACGACCACTACAAATTGCTCGGCGAACGCTCGGTGTTCGCGCACGGTGTGCACCTGTGCGACGACGAATGCGCACGCCTGGCTGAAACCGGTTCGGCCATCGCCTTCTGCCCGACCTCGAACTTCTTCCTCGGCAGCGGCCTGTTCAACCTGCCGATGGCCGAAAAGCACAACCTGAACGTGGGTCTGGGCACTGACGTCGGCGGCGGCACCAGCTTCTCGCTGCTGCAAACGCTGAACGAAGCCTACAAAGTCATGCAACTGCAAGGCGCACGTCTGAGCCCGTTCAAATCGCTGTACCTGGCGACCCTCGGCGGCGCCCGCGCACTGCGCCTGGAAGACAAGATCGGCACCCTGCAACCGGGCACCGACGCCGACTTCCTGGTACTGGACTACAACGCCACGCCGCTGCTCGGCTATCGCCTGAAACAGGCCAACAGCATCGCCGAGACGTTGTTTGTGTTGATGACATTAGGGGATGACCGGACGGTGTTGCAGACCTATGCCGCCGGCAATCTGGTGCATCAGCGCTAGGTTTTCCCAGGCATAGAGAAATCCCCCGCAGCTATCAGGTTGCGGGGGATTTTGTATCGTCTGTCAGGCTGCGATCTTCTGGCGCCCCACTCAATCAAAGCTTGGCGATTGGCCGCCCTGGCTTTTTGGTCTGCAACAGGTGCGAAAACACGGCGTGCAAATCATCCGAGGCGCTTTCTTCGTCAAGGTTGAGTTTGCTGTCGATGTGATCCATGTGATGCATCATCAGGCTCACCGCCAACTCGGCATCGCGGGCCTCGATGGCATCGATCAGCTGGGTGTGCTCATCGTAGGAACAGTGCGAGCGGTTACCGCTTTCGTACTGGGCGATTATCAGGGAAGTCTGCGACACCAGGCTGCGCTGGAAGCTGATCAGAGGAGCGTTCTTCGCCGCTTCGGCCAGCTTCAGGTGGAACTCGCCAGACAGACGGATACCGGCACCACGGTCGCCGCGGGAGAAGCTGTCGCGCTCGTCGTTGACCATCTGCCGCAGCTGCGCAATTTCTTCGGCCGTCGCGTGTACGACTGCCAGTTCGGTGATCGCCTTCTCAACCAGACGCCGTGCCATGAACACCTGACGGGCTTCTTCGACACTCGGGCTGGCAACCACGGCGCCGCGGTTGGGGCGCAACAGCACCACACCTTCGTGGGCCAGACGCGACAGCGCGCGGCGAATGATGGTGCGACTGACCCCGAAAATCTCTCCCAGCGCCTCTTCGCTCAATTTTGTACCGGGCGCCAGACGCTGTTCGAGGATAGCCTCGAAGATATGCGCATAGACGATATCGTCCTGGGTTCCGCTGCGGCCGGCTTTGCCTGCTCGCGGTTGTTTCTTGAGGGGCTGCAACTGTTCGTTCATGGGCACTCGAGTCGGGAGAACTGCAGCGAATTGACGGTGACTGTAATACGGCACAATGGGTCGCTGGCAAGTATCGCGTAAAAAACAGAGCACATTGTACACAACCTGCGGTGACAACACGACTGTACGGCCATTTACGCCCCCGGCTGTATTGCAATGACCCGTTACGTTTAAGTTTAGGCTTGAACCCCGTGGCAAGCATCGTCCCGGTAGGAGCTGCGTCATCGACATCTTCAACAGAACAAGGATCACCGCGCCATGACCGACGCCATTCACGCGCAACTTCGCCCGCTGGCCGACACGTCACCTTCGGCCATCGTCGCCGGGTTCATCGCCATGATGACCGGCTACACCAGCTCGCTGGTGCTGATGTTCCAGGCCGGTCAAGCGGCAGGTCTGAGCAGTGGGCAGATTTCATCGTGGATCTGGGCGATTTCGATTGGCATGGCCGTGTGCTCGATCGGTTTGTCCTTGCGCTATCGCACGCCGATCACCATCGCCTGGTCGACGCCCGGTGCGGCGCTGCTGATTACCAGTCTGTCGGGGGTGACCTACGGCGAGGCGATTGGTGCCTACATCACCTGCGCCGTGCTCGTCACTCTTTGCGGCATGACGGGCAGCTTCGAACGGCTGGTCAAACGTATTCCCGCCTCACTGGCCGCCGCGTTGCTGGCGGGCATTCTGTTCAAGATCGGCAGTGAAATCTTCGTCGCCGCGCAGCATCGCACCGGCCTGGTGCTGGGAATGTTCTTCACCTATCTGGTGGTCAAGCGCCTGTCGCCGCGTTATGCGGTGCTGGCGGCGCTGCTGATCGGCACGGCATTGTCCGGCGTCATGGGCCTGCTGGATTTCAGCGGTTTTCATCTTGAAGTGGCAACGCCAGTCTGGACCACTCCGCACTTCTCCCTCGCGGCAACCATCAGCATCGGCATTCCACTGTTCGTCGTCGCCATGACTTCGCAGAACATGCCCGGCATCGCCGTGTTGCGGGCAGACGGCTACAACGTGCCGGCGTCGCCGCTGATCACCACCACCGGTATCGCCTCGCTGCTGCTGGCGCCGTTTGGCTCCCACGGGATCAACCTGGCCGCCATCAGCGCGGCAATCTGCACCGGGCCACATGCCCATGAAGACCGCAACAAGCGTTACACCGCGGCGGTCTGGTGCGGGATTTTCTACGGGATTGCCGGGGTCTTTGGCGCAACCCTCGCGGCGCTGTTCGCCGCCTTGCCGAAAGAGCTGGTGCTGTCGATTGCCGCGCTGGCGCTATTCGGTTCGATCATCAACGGCCTGAGCATCGCCATGAGCGAAGTGAAAGAACGTGAGGCGGCGCTGATCACCTTTATGGTCACTGCGTCGGGGCTGACGCTGTTTTCCATCGGTTCGGCATTCTGGGGAATTGTCGCGGGAGTGGTGACGCTGATGATTCTGAATGGGCGCAAGGCCTGAAAAACAAAAACGGCGACCTTAAGGTCGCCGTTCTTTTGAACATCAGGCTACCGGATTGATCGGCTTTTCCGGGTACCACACGTCCAGCAACGGGCTGACTTCTACGCTGGTCAGCTCGGTGCGGGCTTTCAGCCAGGCTTCAACGGCAGCGCGCTGTTCAGCGCTGACCGAGCCACGTTTTTGCAGGCAAACCAGACCGAAGTCGTCGCCGCCAACGTAGCCAAGGCCGTTCGCTTCCATGGCTTCTTTCAGGAACGCGTCGAGGAAAGCGTCAATGGCTTCTTCAGCCAAATCTTCTTTGAAATCCAGGTTCAGTTCGAAACCCAGCTCTTGAAATTCATCGACGCACAGTTTTTTGCGCAGACGCTGGGAACGGTTAGTCGCCATTGGAACAATCCTCAAAAGTAATAACGGGCGGCACTTTAGCAGTTTAAGCCGCTGTTTGCCCGACTCTCTGGACGCTTGTGCCTACCGCCGGTAAAAAAATAGCGCAATAGGCCCTCGGCGTACGGCACAAGGCGCTATGCCTTGGGGCATAATGCCGACACTTTCGTGACCACTGAGGGAATTTATCTTCATGCCCTCATCTTTTTCCCCTCGGCGGTAGGGTTTTATTTCAGATGATCAAATCGTTGCGTCCATTGCTTCTCACCAGCCTGCTTGTGCCTCTGGCGTTCCCGGTTTCTGCTGCCCCGGTCAACACCGCCCTGTCCCCCAATGTCGAAAAGGCGCTCAGAGCCAGCAAGTTGAAGGACAGTGCCCTGTCGCTGGTGATGATTCCCCTCAACGGTCCTGGCACACCGACCATTTTCAACGCTGACGCTTCGGTCAATCCGGCGTCGACCATGAAGCTGGTGACCACTTACGCCGCACTGGAAATGCTCGGCCCGAACCACCAGTGGAAAACCGAGTTCTACACCGACGGCACCCTCAGTGGCGGCATCCTGCACGGCAACCTGTACCTCAAGGGTGGCGGTGATCCGAAGCTGAACATGGAAAAACTCTGGTTGCTGATGCGTGACCTGCGGGCCAATGGCGTGCAGCAAGTCACCGGCGACCTGGTGCTGGACCGCAGTTTCTTCGTCCAGCCGCAACTGCCTGAATTCAATGACGATGGCAATGACGAGAACAAGCCGTTCCTGGTCAAGCCCGACGCACTGATGGTCAACCTCAAGGCCCTGCGTTTCGTGGCCCGTAACGATTCGGGCAAGGTGCTGGTATCGGTCGAACCACCGATCGCCAGCATCCGCATCGACAACCAGGTCAAAGCGCTCAACGGCAAACAGTGCACGGGGGGCGTGCGCTACAACCCGGTGACCCAGGCCGACGGCAGTGTGTCGGTGACGGTCGCCGGCCAGTTGGGCGATGGTTGCAGCTCGCAGACCTACCTTTCGCTGCTCGATCACACCACCTACACCGCTGGCGCTGTACGGGCAATCTGGCAGGAACTGGGTGGCAGCATCCAGGGCAAGGATCGCCTGGCCGCCGTACCGAAAGACGCCAAGGTAGTGGCCCGGGCGTTCTCGCCGGACCTGGCGGAAATCATCCGCGACATCAACAAATACAGTAACAACACCATGGCTCAGCAGCTGTTCCTCAGCCTGGGCGCAAAATACCGCACCGACGCGGATGCTGACGATGCAAAAGCGGCACAACGTGTGGTCCGTCAGTGGCTGGCGAAGAAAGGGATCACCGCGCCGCACCTGGTGATGGAGAATGGCTCCGGCCTGTCGCGTGCCGAACGGGTCAGCGCCCGTGAAATGGCGAGCATGCTGCAAGCCGCCTGGAGAAGCCCGTACTCGGCCGAGTTCGTCAGTTCGTTGCCGATCAGCGGCATGGACGGCACCATGCGCAAACGCCTCAAGACCACCGCAATGCGGGGTGAAGCGCACGTCAAGACCGGCACCCTGAACACTGTCCGCGCCATCGCCGGCTTCAGCCGCGACAGCAACGGCAACACCTGGGCAGTGGTTGCGATCCTGAACGATCCTGCACCGTTTGGCGCACATACAGTGCTCGATCAAGTGCTGCTGGACCTGTATCGCCAGCCGAAACTGGCGACCGCCGAGTCGGCGCTTTAAGCCTTTAAGGACCAAAAGATCGCAGCCCGCGGCAGCTCCTACGCCGATCCTCTGCAGGAGCTGGCGAAGCCTGCGATCTTTTGAATCGTTACGCCAACTCCACCTCAACCCGATCCCGTCCCGCCTGCTTCGCGGCGTATACCCCCGAGTCAGCGCGCAGCAGCAAGGCATCAGCCCCTTCCCCGGCACGCCAACTGGCGATGCCGAAACTCGCCGTCACCGTGCCCAGCCCATCGATCGGCGTACTGCGCAGGCTCTGCCATAGTTCGACGGCCAACGTATGGGCATGCTGCCCGTCGGTGTCCGGACACAGCACCATGAACTCCTCCCCTCCCAGGCGACAGAACACATCGGTGCGTCGCAAGCGATGGCGAATGCGCTGACAGACTGCCTGCAACGCCCGATCGCCTGCCGCGTGGCCATACATATCATTGATGCGCTTGAAGTGATCGATATCGAGCATGATCACCGCCAACTCTCCGGTACCGCGCTCGACCCGGGCCATTTCCGTGGTCAACCGCTCCTGGAAATAGCGCCGATTGTGAATGCCGGTCAACGAGTCGGTCACCGACAATGCACGCAGCTCTTCCTCGACCCGCTTGAGGTCGGAAATATCCGAAATATAGCCATGCCACAGCACCCCACCGCCGTGCAGCTCTTCCGGTGTTGCCTCACCGCGCACCCAACGCAGGCCACGCTGGGGTAGCTGCACACGGTACTCTTCGCGCCACGGACTGAGCTTTTGCGAAGAGATCCGGATCGAGGCACGCACCCGAGCGACGTCCTGCGGATGAATCCGCTCGAAAATGGCCTCGGCGTTCTGTTGCAGCACGTCCGGATCGATCTCGTAAATATCGCGGATGCCATCACTGGCGTAGATCACACTGAAACGCCCGTCTGCCGCCATCTTGAACTGGTAAATGCCGCCCGGCACATGCGCGCTGAGTTTCTTGAGCAGCAAATCGCGCGCCGCCAACGCTTCATGCACGCGCTTGCGCTCGGTGATATCGATGCAGATCGCCAGATGTCCGACCCACAGCCCCTGCTCATCCAGCACGGCAGTGGCGAGCATGTTCACCGCCAAATGGCTGCCGTCCTGACGCACCAGGGTCCATTCACGCGCTTCCTGCCCACCCGCTTCGCCACCGGCCACCAGCATCGCCTGGCAGTTCGGTACCGGCTTTCCCAAACGCTCACTTAGCTCCCCGGCCCCCCCTTCCAGTCCTCGGTCCTCAACACCATCCTCATCGTGGTGGTAAGCGACGGCCTCAAGCTGCTGATCGGGCTGGGCCTGGCGCTGCTCGTCAATCAGAAGCTGCCCGGGCGCGGCGTGATCCGCTCGGTGCTGATGCTGCCCTGGGCGATGCCGGCTTTCGTCGTGTTCCTGGTCTGGCGCGTGATGTACCAACCGATCGGCGGTG
>CAYNGZ010000033.1:0-8634 GCA_964396695.1 uncultured Pseudomonas sp. | reverse complement strand
CCGGCACCGGCATGGAAGGTCGTGATCACACCGCGCAGATCAGTGGCGATCACCGCCACCTGGGTTGCTGCGTCCAGCACCCCGCGCAGTTGCTCATGGGCACCGTGCAATTGCTGCTCACTCAGACACAACTCGCGGGTACGCTGTTCAACCAGCGCCAGCGCCCGTTGCCGCTGACTGACCAGCACGTAGAGCAAGGCACTGAGCAACACACTGAGCAGAACACCCATCACGATCAGGCTGACAAGCGTCGAATGATTGGTGCGCTCGAACGCGGCGCTGGAGCGAATGTCGAGATCGTAGACATGGTCGCCCAGTCGCAACATCGAACGGTAATGCAACGGTTCATTCGCCACAGGGCTCGCAGATTCGTAGAGCGCTTCTGACTGACCGTCCTGCGCCCGGCCGCGAATCTGCACCACGAGATTGTCCTGACCTGGCGTCGGAAAACCATCGGCCACCAACTGACGCATGCTGATCACCGCCAGCACGTAACCAAGGGGCCCGCCATCATGACCGGACGCTGCGCCGTTGCGTGAAACCGGCTCGACCAGCAGCACACCACGCGCATATTCCGGGTCAACACCAAGCAAATGTGTTGGCTCGGACACCGCCATTGCATCCAGACTGCGAGCCTTCAGCAACGTGGCACGACGCGTTGGCTCCGCCAGCAAATCAAACCCCAGCGGCGCGCCTTTTGCACTTTGCGTCTGGCTGTACAACACCGGAGCGTACTCATCACGCAAGGCAGCAGGCGACAACGCTCCCGAAGGCATCAGATCACGGATGGAAAAACCGGCTATGCCTTGCTCTCGCGCCTGTTGCTCGAAAACAGCACGTCCATTGCGGGTAACCAGCGGCGCCCAGGCGTAGGCCTGAGTTCTTTGCAACAGTGCTTTGGTAAAACCGTCGAATTCTTCACGGGAGACCGATTCGGTGTTGACGAAGAAACGTCGCAGGCTATCAAGACGCTGCTCCTGATCGTCGAAACGCTCGGCAATCCGGCTCTTGCGCTCGCTGACCAGCAGTTGAAAACGCTGCGCGATCTGCTGACGGTGCACATTGAGGCTGGCCCAGGCGAGCAGGCCAGTGAACACACCACCGACCAGTAGCACCAACAGCGCAACCAGCCAGGCCGAAACATCTTCACTGATAAAGCCCAGGATCCTGGGTCGTACGGCGTGCAACGACATAAGCAAAACTCAGAACGCCGGCGTGCTTTGGCGTCACCCTGGCTTTGAGTGAAGTTATAGCTATTAGCCACTAGATTAGCCAGTACGAAAAAAGACCACATAGCCTCGAAAAATCAAGGCTCCATGGATCCAATCAGGCCTCAGCGCGCCATGATTTTCCAGGCGCGATGGATCTTGCCGTTACGGGCAAAGTCCGGGTCGATGGTTTGTGCGGTGATTTCCTCGACGGCATAGCGGGTTGTGAGGTTTTCTTCGAGCTCAAACTTGCGGAAGTTGTTGGAGAAATACAGCACGCCACCCGGTGCCAGACGAGCCATGGCCAGGTCCAGCAACTGCACGTGGTCACGCTGCACGTCGAAGATCCCTTCCATGCGCTTGGAGTTGGAGAAGGTCGGCGGATCGATGAAGATCATGTCGAACTCGTCACGGTTGGCTTCCAGCCAGGCCATCACGTCGCCCTGCTCCAGACGGTTCTTATCGGAGAAACCGTTCAGCGACAGGTTGCGGCGAGCCCAATCCAGGTAGGTTTTCGACAGGTCGACGCTGGTGGTGCTGCGCGCGCCGCCCTTGGCCGCATGGACGCTGGCGGTTGCGGTGTAGCAATACAGGTTGAGGAAGCGCTTGCCGGCCGCCTCTTTCTGAATCCGCAGACGCATTGGACGGTGATCCAGGAACAGCCCGGTGTCGAGGTAGTCGGTCAGGTTGACCAGCAACTTCACGCCGCCTTCGCTCACCTCGGTGAACTTGCCTTGCGCGCTCTGACGCTCGTACTGCTTGGTGCCGCTCTGACGCTCGCGACGCTTGACCACCACACGGCTCTTATCGATGTTCAAGGCCTGAGGAATGGCTGCCAGCGCATCAAACATCCGTGCCGAGGCTTTTTCCGGGTCGATCGACTTCGGCGCAGCATACTCCTGGACGTGAACCCAGTCGTGATACAGGTCAATAGCCATGGAATATTCCGGCATGTCGGCATCGTAAACGCGGTAGCAGTCGACACCTTCACGCTTGACCCACTTGCCCAGCGTCTTCAGATTCTTTTGCAGGCGGTTGGCAAACATCTGCCCACCTTCGCTCAGACGTGCCTGTTCAACAACGGGAGCCGGCGCCGGAACAGGTTTGATCGGGTTACCGTTCTTGTTGTACCGACGCTCTTGCGGCTCGGCCGGCGACTGATCGTAGGCCGCCTGCTCACGCTCGGCCTGACGCTGCTCCGGGGTACGACGCTCACCGGTGACGAACTGATCCGGCAGTACCTTGATCAACAGCAATTTGCACGGCAAGGCGCCGTTCCAGAACGAATACTGCTTGTGGCTGCGGATCCCCATGCGCTTGCCCAGATCCGGCGCGCCGGTGAACACTGCCGCTTCCCAGTTCAGGCAGGCCTGACGCAGACGCTCGCCGAGGTTCTGATAGAGATAGAGCAGGCTCGCCTCGTCGCCCAGACGCTCGCCGTACGGAGGGTTGCAGATCACCAGGCCTTTCTGGTTCTGGTCCGGGCGCGGCTCGAAGGTTGCGACTTCACCCTGGTAGATCTTGATCCAGTCGCTCAGGCCTGCACGCTCGACGTTGTTGCGGCCCGGTTGAATCAGCCGCGGATCGGCTTCATAACCGCGAATCCACAGCGGTGGTTTGGCCAGACCGGCAGCGGCACGGGCGACGGCTTCTTCATGAAGTTTTTTCCATAGCGCCGGCACATGGCCGAGCCAGGCGGTGAAGCCCCACTGCTCGCGACGCAGGTTCGGCGCCATGTCGGCAGCGATCATCGCGGCTTCGACCAGGAAGGTACCGACACCGCACATCGGGTCAGCCAGGGCGCCGCCTTCAGCGGCAATGCGCGGCCAGCCGGCGCGAATCAGTATCGCCGCCGCGAGGTTTTCCTTCAGCGGCGCCGCACCTTGCTGCAGACGGTAACCGCGCTGGTGCAGGCTGTGGCCGGACAGGTCGAGAGACAGGATCGCTTCGCCACGGTCCAGACGCAGGTGAACGCGCAGGTCCGGGTTGAGCTTGTCGATGGACGGACGCTCGCCTGACGGGGTGCGCAGTTTGTCGACGATGGCGTCCTTCACTTTCAGGGCGCCGAAATGGGTGTTGTCGATGCCCGAGCCGTGACCGCTGAATTCAACGGCCAGGGTGCCGTCATTGAGCATGTGGTCTTGCCACTCGATATCCCGCACGCCGTGGTACAGGTCTTCGGCGTCCTTCATCGGGAAACGCTTGAGCACCAGCAGCACCCGGTTCGCCAGACGTGACCACAGGCACAGGCGATAGGCCGTTTCCATGTCGGCCATGCCGCGCACGGCCGATGTGTGCTCACGCGCTTCCTCAAGGCCAAGCCCGGCGGCTTCCTCGATAAGCAGACCTTCAAGGCCTTTTGGGCAAGTGAGGAAGAGTTCGTAACGTTCCGACATGGGAGTTCCAGGGCCTTTGGCAATAAGTGAACGGGCAACGCATTGGCCGCTCGGTTTTCAATCAAGCGCTTTTCTTGAAGAGCGCTCGCGTGGCACGAAAATGTGCCGTCCCACCCTGGCAACCAAGCGGTTGAATGAGCTTAGATGCCCAGGCAGATAAAAAATTCTTTGCAACAAAATGTCATAACCCGACCCTTCGTCGAATAGTACCCGAGTGCAACGGGTGGACATTCTCACTAAAGCATTAGCCTCATCATCTAGTGAGAGGCTGATCGTAGCGGGCTTTGACCAATGAACAGGCAAAGCACATCCTGTTACTTATGGCCATAGCATCTTTATCGTTACGTCCTTATGACAAAACGATCATTCCATCGATGTGACGCATTGGTTAGAACTCAATACAGGTTGACGCCGCAACGACGTCAACACCTTGGCTCGTGACGCCGGCAGCGAGCCGCCAACGGCAGAAATTTTTCTGCCTGACCTCAATAGAGGTCGACGCGACAAAAACAGTCAACAAGTGAGGGAAACACCCTATGAGAAGACTTAAGCGTGATCCGTTGGAAAGAGCATTTTTGCGCGGATATCAATATGGCGTTGGTGGCAAATCCCGTGAGCTTTGCCCATTTACTCTACCGTCGGTACGTCAAGCCTGGATCAACGGCTGGCGAGAAGGACGCGGCGACAACTGGGACGGTATGACCGGCACTGCGGGAATCCATAGACTCAACGAACTTCACGCCGTCGGCTAAAACAGGGCACACACTCCGACACGACAATCTGATTATGTAACGACTTAACCACGCACGTCCTCTCCGGACGGCGGGCTTCGGCCCAGGGGCTCCTTCGAGGAGCCCTTTTTTATGTCCTTTGCCACACAAATCCCGCGTAGGAGGTCTGTGTTTATCTCAGGGCGGCGATTGCATCCACCGACTCGCGAATCAGCGCCGGACCTTTGTAAATGAAGCCCGAATACAACTGCACCAGGCTGGCACCCGCAGCGATTTTCTCAGCCGCGTGCTTGCCTTCGGTAATACCGCCGACCGCGATGATCGGCAAACGCCCAGCCAGCTCGGCCGCCAGCACCTTCACGGTGTGAGTGCTCTTGTCACGCACCGGAGCACCGGACAAACCGCCCGCCTCGTCACCGAATTCCATGCCTTCGACGCCGACGCGGCTCAGGGTGGTGTTGGTCGCAATCACTGCATCCATCCCGGTCTCGATCAGGGCTTGCGCCACCTGCACGGTTTCATCGTCCGTCATGTCCGGTGCGATCTTGATCGCCAGCGGTACACGCTTGCCATGGCGCTGAGCCAGGTCTTCCTGGCGCTGGCGCAGGGCGTCGAGCAATTGCTTGAGCGAATCACCAAATTGCAGGCTGCGCAGACCTGGAGTGTTCGGCGAACTGACGTTGACTGTCACGTAACTGGCGTGGGCGTAGACCTTATCCAGGCAGATCAGGTAGTCGTCGACTGCACGCTCGACCGGTGTGTCGAAGTTCTTGCCGATGTTGATCCCCAGCACGCCCTTGTATTTGGCAGCCGCCACACGCGCCAGCAAATGATCGACACCGAGATTATTGAACCCCATGCGGTTGATGATCGCCTCGGCTTGCGGCAGGCGGAAAATCCGTGGCTTTGGATTGCCCGGTTGCGGACGCGGGGTAATGGTGCCGATTTCGACGAAGCCGAAACCCAATTGTGCAAACCCGTCGATGGCCGCACCGTTCTTGTCCAGACCGGCCGCCAGACCCACCGGGTTCGGGAAATCCAGGCCCATGACATTCACTGGCATCTTCGCTGGCGCCTTGCACAGCAAGCCATTGAGACCCAAACGCCCACCTGCGCCGATCAGGTCCAGGGACAGATCGTGGGAGGTTTCCGGGGAGAGCTTGAACAACAGTTGACGGGCCAGGGTATACATGGGCGGGTTTGACTCGGTTAGCGGCGAAATAAGGCCGCGATTATAGCCGTGCATCGGGGTCGCAAGCGAGGCGCACAACGAAATCAGCTGTCAGTGGCATATGCCTTGCACCAACCGGGTCATCTGCCCCCATGCCAATGGCGGGATGGCGGCTGATACGCCCGTGACGATGATTGAAAACGCCTCATTGCCACACCAGCGTGAGTGCCGAAGCAACCTGACAGCCATGCAGGAAGACGCCCACAGCTTCCGACTGAAAAGCCCGGCCTGGTGATTGGCGCCGTGGCAGCCCGCGACAATGCTGAAAGATCGCAGCCTGCGGCAACTCCTACAGTGGAGCATTACGCCAAACTTGCGTAGGAGGGGCCGCCCCCTCTTCGAGGCCGCGCTGTCGCGTAAGGAACATGGGCCAGGGCTGGCAAGCCAGCCCTTAAAAATAATATATAAATCAATAAGTTATTTTTTGTTCCATAAGAGCTGCCGCAGGCTGCGATCTCTTCAACGCCAACGCTATTGCAACTTTTCACTCAAGACCAAATCGCAGACAAAGAAAAGCCCGGCCTAAGCCGGGCTTTTCCAAACTACCAGGCTAATTACTTAGCGGTAGCTTCAACCTGCGCTTCTACGCGACGGTTTGCAGCGCGGCCAGCTTCAGTGCTGTTGTCAGCAATTGGGCGGGACTTGCCATAACCAACCGAGTGAACGCGGTTAGCTTCAACACCATCTTTGACCAGAACTTGTTTCACAGCGTCAGCACGACGCTGGGACAGCTTCTGGTTGTAAGCGTCAGGACCGACGTTGTCAGTGTGACCTTCAACCACGGTGGTGGTGTTCGGGTACTGCTTCATGAAGTCAGCCAGGTTCTTCACATCGCCGTAGCTGTTTGGCTTGACAACAGCCTTGTTGAAGTCGAACTTCACGTCCAGCTGAACACGAACGGTTTCAGCAACTGGAGCTTCTGGAGCTGGCTCTGGAGCCGGTGCCGGAGCTACTGGAGCCGGAGCAACTTTACCGCCGGTGCCGCCGAAGTTCACGCCCAAGCCAACGAGAGCCTGGTAGTCCCAACGACCGTTGTCCAGCTTGTAGTCGGCTTCAAGGCCGGCACGAGCGTACAGGTTGTCGGTGATGTACCACTTGGCGCCAGCACCAGTGGTCAGGTAGGTGGACTTGTCACGACCAGTGTGACCGTCAGCAGCGACGTTGGTCATGCTGCCGTGAGATACACCGCCTTCAACGTAAGGACGGATAGCGTCGCCAACGGTACCGAAGTGGTACTGGGATTTCAGGCCGAAGTGATCGCCTTTGATCCGCTGGTTGCCAGTGTCAGTGTCCGAACGGGTGTATTCGTCTTTGCGGTAGGTCGCATTGATCGAAACGTCGTCGGTCAGGAAGTAGCCGATCGAGACGCCAGGTGTGCGACCGTTCTGGTAGGAATCGACGCTGTGGTTCCAGGTTTTGCCCCAGAACGCTTCACCTTCGACCGCGCCTTGGCCTTGTGCCAGAGCGCCGAACGAAGTAGCGGCAATAAGAGAACCAATGGCCAAGCCCAAGGTGTTTTTCAGTTTCATCCGTTAAATCCCCATCTGGTGATTGTAAAGCAGTCCCGCAAACCGGGGGACAACTCGGCGGCAAGTCTATCAGAACTTGCCTACACGTAAGAGATATTTGCGCCGAACTTAAGTTTCAGCGATGCCTGCAAATTTCTCACGCAATTTGTCAAGAGCGCGTTTGTACCGCATTTTCGTCGCGCTCAAACCCATGTGCATGATGTCTGCGATCTCCTGAAACTCCAGCTCTGCGACAAATCGTAGCACCAGAATTTCTCGGTCAATCGGGTTCACATACACTAACCAGCGATCAAGTCCACCCTTTTCCTCAGGTTTCGGCGCCTTCTCTTCAGACGCCTCCTCAAGGGGGTCCAGACTCAAAGCGTCCATCAAGCGACGCTTACGCCGCTCCTTTCGATACTGTGTGATGCACTCGTTGTAGGTGATGCTGTAGAGCCACGTTTTGAACTTAGACTTCCCCTCGAAGTTCTTCAAACCGTACAACACCTTCAACATGACTTCCTGACAGACATCATCTGCGTCACGATCGTTCCCAAGATACCGTGCACAAACGTTAAATAATGTTCTCTGATAACGCCGCATCAGCTCTTCGTAGGCGCGCGTCACGTGAAACAGCTCCGTGTGCGAGCGCGCGACCAACTCCTCATCAGAGAGCTCGCGGGGGTCGTAGCGCATGGATAGCGATTGGGCTTTATTCAAAACAAGTCGGGCCGACAGTCAGGTCAATGTCCGCCGCAACCCATGGTCTCGGGTATTTTGCGGCGGCATACATTAGCAGGGTTTGCCGGGTTAGCGGCTACTTACATGCTGTTCCAGGAGGATCCGATTGGAAAGTGAGACTAGCTCACCTTCGTCGGTCAGCAATGTAGTTTTAACCGTGCCGATCTCTTCGATCTGGCCTTCGACCTCACCAACACGCACTTGTTGCCCAACCTGATACAACTCACGCACATAGATTCCCGCAAGAATCTGACCGGCAATTTCCCGACTCCCCAACCCCATGGCCAAGGCGACTGCCAGACCAACGGTAATCAAAACAATCACGATCACATGGTTCAGCAGGTCGGTTTTGACCTCCAGCTGACTGATCGCGACCGAAATACTGATGATGATCACCAGGCCTTGAGCGATACGCCCAAGGCCCGATGCGTAATCCAGCCCTACACCTTCTGCGGCGCCGCGCACCAGCCCATTGGCCAATTGTGCGAGCAATACGCCCACCAGCAACACCAGCGCGGCACCAAATACTTTCGGTAAATACAGCGCCAGCATGTCGAGCGTAGCCGAAACTCGCTCCAAGCCAAGGGATTCTGCAGCAGAAACCAGAAAAATCAGCAAAATGAACCAATAAACAATCTTGCCGATCAGGGTAGAAATCGGCACCCGCAGGCCCGCACGGGACAGCAGCTTGGTCAAACCGGTACCGCCCATCAAGCGATCCAGGCCCAGTTTTGCGAGCAATTTGGAGAGCAGGGTGTCGAGCAGCTTGGCCACGACAAAACCCAGCAAAAGCACTACCAGTGCGCCGAACAGGTTCGG
>CAYNGZ010000032.1:0-26298 GCA_964396695.1 uncultured Pseudomonas sp. | reverse complement strand
CGTACCGGCGAAATCAGGACGGCCACGGTTACCGGCTTGCGCACCACTGACGCCGAAGGCCGCGCCATTACCTTCCGCACGGATCCGGGCTTCAACCACGCGCCGGGCACAGGGCTGGCCGAGGCGTTGAAACGCAAAGAAGCGGCCGCATAGGAGGCACATGATGTTCACCGTTGAGTTGGATCACCAGCGCCTGCAGGACGCATTGCGCAAAGTCGAATGGGCGGTCGGGGATCTCGCGCCGTTGATGCGTAGCACCGCCGCCGAGCTGCTGAGCCAAACCGAGGAAAACTTTGAAAGCGAGGGCCGGCCAGACTGGGCGGACTTGTCGGATGTCACCACCGAGCGCCGGGAAAAAAGCGGCAACTGGCCCGGCCAGATCCTGCAGATCAGTTCGGCCGGATTGGCGGCTTCGGTGACCACCGTTGCCACCGACAGCTCAGCGCTGGTCGGCAGCAACAAACCTTACGCGGCGATGATGCACTT
The DNA here is from genome assembly GCA_964396695.1 of uncultured Pseudomonas sp. Lineage (GTDB taxonomy): Bacteria > Pseudomonadota > Gammaproteobacteria > Pseudomonadales > Pseudomonadaceae > Aquipseudomonas. The sequence continues at coordinate 25,812 of CAYNGZ010000032.1, read as the reverse complement.
CGGCGGGGACAAATCAGATTTCCCGCACCTGTGGGGAGACATTCCAAGCCGGCCGTTCTTGCCGATGGACGCCGAGGGCGTCATCCAGCCTGAAGCGGAGGAAGCGATCCTCGAACTAGCGCTGCATCACCTGAAAAAGGCAGCCCGCCTGTAACCGCCTCAGAAACATTTTGCCGCCGCTGTAGCTGCGATGCATTGGGCCTTGGTGCGAAGAATCGCCATAAACGCTTTATAAAGCCCTGGTATGGATGCATACGCCTTACTCACTACCTTCTTTCGTAGTAGGCGTCGATAACTGACTCAAGCTGTCCGTCTGTCACCCTCTCATCTTCAACAGTAAATTTCACTTCTGAGATTGTGTGCTGGGTTATTGAGTTGGGAACAAACTCTAATGCCGGCTTTCTTTCGCTGTTTTTACGCCTTTTAGCGCCGCGCTCACCGTCACCGACTATTGCGTGGGAGAACAGCACAATGTTCTTGCCACCTTTGTGCTGCGACGACGCGTAAATCACCCCATCCACCGGAGGCTCGCATTCCGTGGCAAGAAATCCTGCGATGACCTGGGTTTTCAGATAATCAAGCTCCCCACCGGGCAACACGGGCTGACTGATAAGATTATGAAAGGTACGTAGAAACTTTCGCCGTTCGCTTTTGCTTCGATAGTCAGGATCGAAGTAGCTAAGGGTGTGACGTTCATAGGCGACTTCAAGAGCTGTGAAATCGAAGACCGAAATTTCCCGCGTCAGCCTGAACTCCCCACTTATAACAACGCCCCCAACCGCAGGCCTAAGTTCGTAGATGCAGGTTTTGGGGGTATCTAATGCACCATAGAAGGCGGGAATTCCTTTCGGACTCATTCGCCAATCTTTCGTAAGCTCTCGAGGAGGCGCAGCTAACTGCTTGGAGGGGTCATCAATAATCGCCTGGCCCTCTCTGGGAGATGTGGGTTTACGCGCTCGAAATATCTTCGTTTTATCTTCGGGGCCCAAGGAGCGTAAGACACTAGCGCTGTGCCGGCCCGCGACCCGAAGATCAGAAACTCCAGTGAATAGTGACCTTAGGTACTCTTCCGCCTTGTGGTTGAAGAAACGGTTTCTATGGGTGACCCCGTCAAGAAAATCAGCCCAGTCGCGTTCTGCCCCTACCGGTGCCAGCTCTTTGCGTACATAAGTCTCGGAATCAAAAAAACCTGCATCCCAGGCAGAGGCGTCGACAAGTTGGTCTTGAATTACCCGAACAAGATCATGATCTTCATCGAGTTGTAAAATTTCCCCGATGTAGAAAGCTTGCGAATCACCTACGGGTTGATAGTAGGCGATGCGGTCTTTTTCCGGGTCCCATATTTCAATCTCGCCCCCCATCTCAAAGTAGTCTTGAAAGATTACGGCAATGTCCTGGACGAGCTTGTCCAAGCTCATTGATTTTCGCCTTTCCCCACAGATCGAGCATTCAGCGCTACGTCTTGAATTCCGAATGACGGATTTGAGGTACTCGTCGCCCACGCATTGGTAGCAAACTGCTTCTTCGTCCATTGATTCCCCCGATGATTGCTCAAGCCATAGGCATGAAAGAATCATCGCACCTACCGTTTGGCGGCCCAAATGATTTAGCACCTTTACGTGCGGAGGCACTCTTTAAACCTGATTAAAAGCCCCAGGCCATCCATTTGCCCAAGCTGTGCGCATCACCTCCACGCAGCGCACAGCCATGAAACCACTGCACATATTCAAGCCCGGCAGCCATACCGCCATGAACGGCGCCCGAATCGACTTTAGCGAGTCTGATTTGGCCGCCACTGTGAGCGCGTATGACCCGGCCTTGCACGAAGCCCCGATGGTCATCGGACACCCGAAGCATGACGCCCCAGCGGCCGGCTGGGTGAAGTCGCTGTCTGTTACCCCAAGTGGCCTGGTCGCAGAACCGCAACAGGTCGACCCGGCCTTTGCCGAGCTGGTCGCCAAGGGCAGCTATAAGAAAATTTCCGCCTCGTTCTATCACCCCGATGCCGCCAACAACCCGGTGCCGGGCGTGTACTACCTGCGCCACGTCGGCTTCCTCGGCGCTCAGCCGCCGTCAGTAAAAGGCCTTCGCCCGATTGAGCTGGCCGACGCCGAGGAAGGCGTCGTCGAGTTTGGGGACTACGGCCACGAACTCAACTCAGACATGTGGCGCCGCCTGCGCGAATGGTTCATCGGCAAATTCGACAGGGAAACCGCCGACCAGGTGGCCCCGTCGTGGGCCATCGAAAGCCTCGCCGAAATCGCCCGCCAGCCCGAACCGGGCGCTCAGCCCGCTTTCTCCGAACCCAACCAGCCCACAGAGGTAACCAGCATGTCCGACAAAGACCCAGCCGCCTTGGCTGCGGAAAACAAACGCCTGAAGGCCGACATCGCCAAGCGCGACAAGGATGCCCGCCAAGCCGCTCAGGACACGATTCACGCCGCGAACGTTGAATTCGCCGAGAACCTGGTGAAGGCCGGCATGAAGCCGGTTCACGCCCCGGCGGTGATCGCGGCGCTGGACTACGCCGAGTCCAGTGATACGCCGCTGGAGTTCGGCGAAGAGGACGCCCGCGAGCCGTTGGTCGACGGCTTGAGGGCGATCTTCGCTGACCTGGCCGGCGGCGTGAGCTTCGCCGAGATCGCCACCAAACAGCGCGCCGGCAACAACGTTCCCGAAACCAACAACCCACTGCTGGCCGACGCCGAAGCCCGCAACAAACGATAGGAGGCCCCATGGCCACGTTTAACCAACCGAAAGATCCGGGCGATTTGCTGCTGGTCGAAGTCTGCCCCGGCTGGACGAAGGACAAGGTCACGCTGCTGGGCGGTGCGAACTATGCGTTCGGCCAAGTGCTGGCGAAGGTGTCCGGCAAATACCAGGCGCTTGATTTTGCGGGCACTGGCGCGGCTAAAAAAACCGTGGCGGTGCTGATTGAAGCGGTGGACGCCACTGCCGGGGATAAGCCGGGCGTAGTGGTCTCGCGAGGCGCCGTCATTGAGTCCGCTGAACTGACCTGGCCGGCGAGTATCACCGAAGCTCAGAAGACAACCGCCCTCGACGAACTCAACGCCCTGGGCATCGTTGCCCGTGCGGCCCTCTGATCTGGAGTAGTCCATGAATCTGCAAGACATGTTCAGCGTCGCCAACCTCACGGCCGCCGTGAACAAGCTTCCCTCGATTCCCGGCAAAGTCGGCGCGATGGGGCTGTTCGATGAAAAAGGCGTCACCAGCACCAGCGTTGTTATCGACGAGCGCGAGGGCCGCCTGGTGCTGGTGCCCAATACATCGCGCAATGATGACCCGGCCCCCATCAAGGGCAGCAAACGTCAGCGCAAAACGTTCGAAACGCTGCACCTGCCGCTCAACCGGCCGATTCTGCCAAGCCAACTGCAGGGCGTTGCCGCGTTCGGCCAGGAATCCGCCACCGCGCCGGTGGCGACGGTGATCAATGACAACCTGCAGGAGTTGAAAAACAGCATTGAAGCCACCCGTGAATTTCAGCGCGTGGGCGCACTGCGCGGCAAGCTTCTGGATGCGGACGGCGAAGTCATCACCGACCTCTTCAAAGAGTTCGAAGTCAGCCAGAAGAAAATCACGGTCGCGCTGGGTAATGCCGGCACGAACGTGCGCAAGGCCTGCCTCGACGCCAAGCGCTATTCCGAGTCCAAACTCGGCGGCGTGATGGTCACGGGTTTCCGCGCACTGTGCGGGCCGGACTGGTTCGACGCGATGATCGACCACGAAAAGGTCAAAGCCGCATTTGCCAACTACCAGGAGGCGCAGGATCGCCTCGGCGGCGATGTGCGCTCGGGCTTCACCTTCGGCGGCATCGAGTTCATCGAATACGACGTCACCGTCAGCGGGCAGCGCTTCATTCCGGCCGACATTGCGCAGGTATTCCCGGTGGCCCGTGGCGTATTCCGCATGTTCAACGCCCCGGCGAATTACAACGAAACCGTCAACACCATCGGCCAGCCGTTCTACAGCAAGGCCGAGGAACGGAAGATGGGCAAAGGCTGGGATCTGGAAGCCCAGGCTAACCCGTTGGCCATGTGCCTGTTCCCCGAGGCCCTTGTCGAGCTGAAGGCGGGCTAACCAATGCGCTACTGCACCCGCGCCGATATCGGCAACGCCATCCCGGAGATGACACTGATTCAACTCTCCAACGATGACCCGGCCGCTATGTCGCCCAACGAAAACGTGATCGAGGACGGCGTGCGGCAGGCGGAAGAGCTGGTGGATGGCTACCTTCGGGGCCGCTACAACCTACCGCTCGATCCGGTGCCGACCGTGTTGCGGGACGCGGTGGTGTATCTGGCGCGGCATTGGTTGTACCAGCGCCGCCCCGAGGGCGCGTTGCCCGATGCGGTGAAGGACAGCCGCAAAGACACCATCAAATTGCTGGAAAGCATCCGGGACGGCGTGGTCACGCTGGGCATGCCCACAGGCCAAGCCGCGCCGGAGCCGGGCGAGATTCGCGTCCGGGTTCGCAAGCAGCAGTTCGACGCGGAAACGTGGGGGCGCTACTGATGGACGAAGCACCGGCCAAAACCCAAACCGAGCAATTGATGGACGCGATGCTTGAGCGTTTGCGGGCGGCGTTCAGCGAAGAGCTGATGGTCGAACTGTTCCCCGAGAACCCGCTTCAGTACCGGTTGAATCACCCCCGAGGCGCGATTTTGTTGGCCTACGGCAGATCCAGCTTTGCTGGTTCGGAAAGCACGGATGCGGTGTTCCAGGCCCGAAGCATGACGATTCGACTGACGTTGGTATTCCGCCAACTGAACGGCAAGGACGGCGTGGTTCCGTATCTCGACCGCATCCGAACCTGCCTTACCGGATGGCGCGCTCCACATTGCGACCAGGCGTGCCGCCCGGTTTTCGAACATTTCATCGGCCATATGAACGGCGTTTGGCAGTACGCCCAGGACTTCGCCACGCGCTCCACACAACTTCAATTCGTGGCCCCGGAGAACGGGCCACTTTTGACCGAACCCCGATTTGAGGAAATGCAATGACCCTGTCCCGTTACCTCTACAAAGGCCCTCAGAGCGCCGCCACCCTCCGGGTTGGCGTACAGCGTGAGTTGTTGGAGGTGCAATTGTCGCCGGGCAAGTCCGTCAAGTTGCCGGCCGATCACGAATACACCCAGGTGCTGTTGGAACTCCAACATCTGGAACCGCTTGCGCCCGAAACGAAGGCCGCCGCCAAAGTTTCTCCCGCGCCTCAAAAAATCGAAAAGGAGTAAGGCCCGATGGCAGCCAACTATCTGCACGGTATCGAAACGCTGGAAGTCGAACGCGGCCCGCGCCCGATCAAGGTGGTCAAATCCGCCGTCATTGCCCTGGTCGGCACCGCGCCTACCGGGCCGGTCAATCAATTGATCCAATCTCTGAACGAGATTGACGGCGCCCAGTTCGGCTCGCACCTCCCCGGTTTCAGTATCCCGGAAGCCCTTGAAGGCATTTATGACTTTGGTGCCGGCACGGTGCTGGTCGTAAACGTTCTCGACCCCGCAATTCACCGCACCAGTGTCGTAGGCCAAGAGCGCTCGTTCAACGACAACGACCTGCTGCAGCTGGAACACGGCGCGATTCAAACGCTGACCCTCAAGTCGCCCGAGGGCACGAACACCTACGCCAAAGACACCGACTACTCCATCGACATGTTGACCGGCCGGGTAAAGCGTTTGTCCACCGGCACGATACCGGTTAACGGCCCGGTCAAAGCTGATTACGCCTACGCAGACCCGAGCAAGGTCACGCCAGCCGACATCATTGGCAGCGTCACGCTCGCCGGGAAACGAACCGGTTTGAAGACGTTTCAAGACAGCTACAACCTGCTGGGCTACTTCGGGAAAATCTTCATTGCGCCGGGCTTCAGCACCCTCAATTCGGTAAGCGTGGAACTGATCGCTTCCGCGACCCAGGTCGGCGGCGTTGCGTACATCGACGCCCCAATCGGAACCACCGTTCAGCAGGTCATCGCGGGGCGCGGGCCGTCCGGGACTATCAACTTCAACACCAGCAGCGACCGTGTGCGACTTTGCTATCCGCATGTGAAGGTGTACGACGCAGCAACCGATGGCACACGGCTGCAACCGTTGTCGATCCGCGCCGCCGGTCTGCGGGCCAAGGTCGATAACGATAAGGGCTATTGGTGGAGCAGTTCCAACCAGGAGTTGATCGGCGTTATCGGGTTGGAGCGCCCACTCAGTGCGCGGATCGATGCCCCGTCGAGCGATGTCAACCTGCTGAACGAAAACGGCATCACGACCGTTTTCAACTCCTTCGGCACCGGCCTGCGCTTGTGGGGCAACCGGACGGCGGCTTGGCCGACCGTGACCCACATGCGCAACTTCGAAAACGTCCGGCGAACCAAGGACGTTATCGATGAATCGATCCGCTACAGCTCCCTCCAGTTTGTCGACCAGCCCGTGACCACCTCGCTGACTACCAGTATCACCGAGAGCGTCAACCTGCTGTTTCGCAAACTGATCGGCGACGAGGCGCTGCTTGGCGGCGAGTGCTGGTATGACCCGGCCCGCAATCCGCAAACCGAGCTGGAACTGGGCCATGTGCTGTTCAGTTACAAGCTGGGCATTCCGCTGCCGTTCGAACGCGGCACTTTTGAAACCGAAATCACCGGGGAATACCTGGTCAACCTGGGGGCTCAGTAATGGCCGGCTTCAGCGCTCACCGCATTTCCAACGCCAACGTCTACCTCGACGGCGCAAGCTTCTTCGGCAAACTGGAAGAGGTCGACCTCGGCTCCATCAAAACCGTGACCAGCGACTTTCAGGGGCTTGGGATGGTCGGCCTGATCGAGCTGCCGGACGGCATCGACAAGCTGGAGGGCAAGTTCGTCTGGAACAGCCTGTATTACGAGGCGGCCAGTAAGCTTGTGACACCGTTCAAAAGCGTCCAGTTGCAGTGCCGCAACAACGTTCAGGTGTTCAACAGCGCCGGCCTCGTCGAGGAGTTGCCGCTGGTTACCACGATGACCATCACCGGCAAGGAGTATCAACTCGGCGGGCACAAGCCGCGAGATCCTACCAAATATGAAACTCCGTTTTCGGCAACCTACGTGCGGCAGGTGCTGAACGGGCAGGAAATCGTATTGCTGGATTGGCTGGCTAACATCTTCAAGGTTGGTGGGCAGGATCAGTTGGCCAAGTATCGACAGAACATAGGACAAGCCTAAAACGTAAGTAAAAAGGCCGCTATGTAGCGGCCTTTTTCATTGAAGTGCGTTATTAATCCTTGAGGATCGCCGGAACCGCTCTGAAATACTTCAACCCCTTGAATGTGGCGACGTAGGGATTGTTGCCCCGGAGTAATCCCTCCTCCCTGAGCCATGCGATGCAATGCAATAGGTACTCCTTTTCCTCTGGAGATAGAGTGCCTGAATCAACCCAGCGGCCACCTTCCAGCTTCACGCCGGTGTCAATTGGTACGGGCTCGGGGCAAGCGTTGATCAGCGGGCGCATTATTTTATCTATCGCTTCGTTGAATCTATACAGATCAGACACTGTAGTAGTCCTTTCAAAGTGCTTGGTAAGCCCGTAAGGGGCGCATTCACAACTTTTCGATCCTCTCTTTAAAGCCGATTAAAAGCCAGCGCGTTCATCGGTTGCCATCATCAGGGCTCCTAAAACATGGTTCTTCTGGAGCAATAAAGATGGCCGACGAACTCAGCTTCATCCTCAAATTCCCTGTCAAAAGCGGCGACGGCAACACGATCAAAAAATTGCCGATCAAGCGCCTGAAGCGCAAAGACATCACCGCTGCTCAAGCCGTTATGAAAGATGAAGGCGCGATGGAAGATTTGCTCATCGCCAAGATGCTGGGCGTCACTCTGGAAGATCTTGGCGAGTTCGATATTGCCGATTCGAAGTTAGCCACCGAGGTGTTGCGGGAAATGGCTAGCGGAGGAGACCTTGCTGGAGTCTTGGGACGAAGCACTGGTGCTGGTGCTGAGGTTCCAGCCGTCTGAAATCAGGCGGCTGGACATGGCGGAGTATTGGCGTTGGGTAGAGACCTGCAGGCGTGAGATCAACCGGCGGATCGAACTCGCCGATAAAGCGAACGGCCAATGAATGCGGCCAAGCCAACCGCCAGACCCGCCAACCAAGCGCCGCCCGCTGCGATAGGGGCGGCAACCGAAGCCAGCAATGGCAAGCCAATGCAGAACACGACAACCGCAGCCCACAGCGGCAGGTGAGCCAGGCAAAGCCAGGCAAGCCAGATCACACCGGCGCCGATGGCGAGTGCGTAGAGAGTCTTGGCGGTGCGTAGAGCGGCTTTTTCAATCATGCCCATAGCGTAGCAAACTTTATGGCTAACGAAGTACTGGTTGGACTAAAGATCGGCGCGGTCGTGTCCGGCAGCCTCAGCGCGGCCTTTGGATCGGCGAAATCGACCGTTCAACAGCTTGGCCGGGCCACTGATGGCCTCTCCGCTAAGCAAAAACTCATCGGCACCGAACTGTCTGCCGCGCTTGCGAAGGGCGGCACGGGCATCGAGCGCCTTCGCCGGCAATATGACCAGGTCGGGCGTGCGATTGACCAGCTCAAAGTTAAACAGGATCGCCTCACCGCGAGCATCGCTCGGGGCGAATCTCTGAAAAACAAACGTGGGGATTTGCGGAGCCAGGCGCTGGAAGTAGCCGGCACGGGCGCAGCGCTTGGGGCGCCAATTGTTCAGTCGATGCGTACCGCCATCGACTTTCAGGATCAAACCCGCGACATCGCTATTACCGGCGGCTTCGACGAAGCCCAAGAGAAAGGCCTCAGCGATGTCATGCGCGGCGCCGCCATCAAATGGAACCAGACTCAAACCGACGTGGCCAAGGGTACGGCCGTACTGATTGCCGGGGGTATTTCCAACGTTAAAGAACTGGAAGCCTACGCCCCGGTGATGGCTAAAACGGCAACCGCTACGCGGGCAAGCATGAACGACCTCGGGTCGGTGGCCATCGCGCTGAATGACAATTTGGGCATTGGCGCAGCCGGCCTTGAGCGCTCCATGAACATGCTGGCGTTCGCCGGTAAAAGTGGCCAGTTCGAACTGGCGGACATGGCCAAGTGGCTGCCCCAACTGACGCCCCAGTTCGCCGCGTTGGGTATAACTGGCGAGCGCGCAGTCGCTGAAATCGGCGCTTCCCTGCAGATCGCCCGCCGGGGCGCCGGCACTAACGATGAGGCAGCCAACAACTTCAAGAACTTCCTTTCAAAGCTCACCGCGCCCGAGACGATCAAGGCTTTCGAAAAGGCCGGCATCGATCTGAAAAGCAGCATGAAGAACCTGGTCAGCGAGGGGCTTTCTCCCGCCGAGGCCATGATCAATATCTTGACCAAGCATTTGGGCACCAAGGGCCCGGCGGCAGCGGCGGCGTACAGCAAAGCGCTCGACATCAAGGATCAGAAAGAGCGCGAGACGGCACTGTCCCGGCTCGATGAAGCCTACAAACTCGGCGAATTGTTCGCCGATCAGCAGGTGCTGTCCTTCGTCCGTCCGGCGCTGGCCAACCAGAAGGATCTCGGCGGCATCAAACAGGGCAGTAAGGACGCGGCGGACAAAGGCGTGCTCGACCAGGATTGGGCGAAGCGCATGGGTAGCTCCAAGGAGCAGCTCAAAGAACTGCGCGTCAACCTGTCTGACATTGGGATATCGGTAGGCAATGCGCTGTTGCCGGCGATTGTTGACGTGAGCCGGGAAGTTGTTCCCCTCATGCGCTCTTTCTCAGTGTGGGCAAGCGAAAACCCTGCGCTTATAAAAGGCATTGTTGGCCTCGTCGGCGGGCTGCTACTTGGAAAAATGGCGATCATTGGCGTGGCGTATGGCGCCAACCTGGTAATGGCGCCATTCACCGCTATGACCACTACAGTGACCGCACTGTCTGCCAAGTGGACGTTACTGCGCGGGATGTGGGTGGCGGGCAAATTCACTCCCTTGATCACGGGATTGGCTCGCGCCGGCAGCGGTTTCCTCAAGGTTGCCCGTTACAGCGGGTTATTCCTGCGCGGGGTGGGTATGGCCGTAGGCGCTCCGCTCATGATGTTTGCCCGCGCCGGTTTGTTCCTGGGCAAGATACTGGGCGGAACACTGTTGTTTGGATTGAAGCTCGCCGGCCAAGCCATTCTTTGGCTCGGCAGAGCGCTGCTGATGAACCCCATTGGCCTGGCAATCACCGGGATTGCCGCCGCGGCATATCTGATCTACCGCTACTGGGGGCCGATCAAGACCTTCGTCAGCGGCTTGTGGACTGAGATCAAGCAGGGTTTCAGCGGCGGGATTTCCGGTATCACGGCAACAATCGTCAACTTCTCGCCGGTCGGCCTGTTTTACCGCGCCTTCGCGGCGGTAATGAATTACTTCGGTTTCGAGTTGCCCGGCAAGTTTTCCGAATTTGGCGGGATGATCATCAGCGGCTTGATCAACGGCATCTCCAGCATGGCGGGTTCGCTGAAGGACACGGTGCTGGGGTTCGGGGACTCCATTCAAGGCTGGTTCACCGAGAAGCTCGGCATCCAATCGCCAAGCCGGGTATTCATTGGGTACGGCGCAAACATCAGTGAAGGCGCCGCCATCGGCATCAGTTCACAAGCCGGCCTGGTGCGCGAAGCCGCGCTTGGAATGGCGGCCCAGACCAATGTGGATATGTCGCCGCCTAATCCAACGTCTGTTTCCAGAGCCGGATTGATGGCTCCCTCTGGAGGCGGGCCACTGAATGGCGCGGCAGGCGGAGCCAGTGGGCAAATGCAATTTACGTTTGCGCCTCAAATCAACGTGCCAGCCGGCGCTGGTATGGATCAAATCAATCAGGGCTTGCAGGCCAGTTACGCCGAATGGACGCGGATGATGGAGCGTTTCCTGCGCGATAAACGCCGCCTCAGTTACGGCGCGTCAGATGAGGTAACCGTTTAATGTTCGCCATTTTGGGAGACATCGAATTCACCGTTTCAGGCGGCGTCACCGGGATGGATCAGAGCGGTTCAGCCGACTGGGCCGAGCATGCGCGCATTCAGGGCAAGCCGCTGCTGGAGTGGATTGGCGAGGGGCTGGATGAGTGTAACCTCACCATCGAGCTGCACCCGTTGCTGGGCGACCCCGAAGAGCGCCTGCGGGCGTTACGCCTTGCCAAGAGCAAGCATGAGCCTCTGGCCTTTGTGATGGGCAGCGGCGAATACCTTGGCCCCTACGTTATCCTCAACCTGAGTAACACGACCCGCCGCGCCACGGCTGTCGGTCAAATACAAGCCGCAACGGTGCAACTCAGCTTGAAGGAATACACCGGGGCGTTTACGCGGAAAGTTGCCCGGCCCGGCTTGCTCGATCCGGCGGTCACGGGCACACCCGCCGCCGGGGCGGGAACCCCCGGCTTACTCTCGCGCCTAATGCCGTCACCCAGTACGACGCAAATGGTGCTGGGCCACGCGAAAACCGCCGGCAATATCTTGAAAGCCGGCCAGAACCTGTACGAAACGGTCAAAAGCGGAAATCCCTCCATGATCCTTGGCCAGGTGCCCCAGTTGTTGGGCGTCACTGCCCGCGCCATCGAGCCCCTGCAGGGGCTGAAAGATATGGCGGGACTGCTCAACGATGGCGCCGATCTTTCGCGCCTCGGCGAAGACGTTCTCAGTGGGGTCATGGGCGCCAGATCGAGCCTCAACCCCGTAGACCTGGGCAACATCGTGGAACGTTTTTCCGCCTCTAAGGAGTCGCTCGATCAGGCGTTCACCAAGATGACCGGAGCCAGCGCTCGCCTTTCAGGGTTGGCCGCGCAAGTACTCACAAGGAGGGCTTGATGTTCATTCCGCATACCACAACCGAAGGCCAACGCTGGGATCAATTAGCGTGGCACTACTACGGCGATGCCCTCCGGTATATCCCGATCATCGAAGCCAACCCACACGTCCCGATTACAGCCGCGTTGCCCGCCGGTTTGACTCTGGCGATCCCGGTACTTGAGCCGGCGCCTTCTGCAGAGGATCTGCCGCCATGGATGCGATAAGCCCCGCTCAGGTTCCCGAGGCTCGTTTTGTCCTCACTTACCAACAGAGCAACATCACCAGAAATGTGAGCGTTCATTTGCTGTCGTTGACCTACTCAGATTTCCTGACCGGCCAGGCTGACAGCCTTTCGGTGGAGCTGGAGGACTCTGAGGGCAAATGGCGTGATGCGTGGTATCCAGGTCACGGCGATACATTGAGTTTGGCTATCGGTTGGGAGGGTCAATCACCACGAATGGTCGGCCGATTTGAGATTGACCGTGTCGAGCTGAGCGGCCCGCCGTTCACCGTGACTATCGACGGCTTGGCGACCGGCGTTAAAGCCTCCTTGCGAACCACGGAACACCGGGCCTACGAAAACACCACGCTTGACGCCGTCGCCAAGCAGATCGCTGTCCGCCAAGGATTGGAACTTGTTGGCAGCATCGAGCCGATCAAACTCGACCGGCTGACTCAGCAAAACTCGGATCTGGAATTTCTGCGGGATCTTGCTGGGGAATACGACTACGCCTTCAAAGTAACGGGGCCGCGCCTGGTCTTTCACGCGATCAGTGAGTTGGCCAAGGCAGCGCCCGTCGCCACCTTCAGCCTTGGGGATTTGAGCCGCATCAGTTTGCAAGACCAGATCAAGGACATCCCGCAGGCCGCTGAGATCAAGCACAAAGACCCCGCGAAAAAGAAGCTGGTGGCCTACAAAATGGAAAACGGCGAAACCGTTGCGGTGCCCAGCAGCGTGAGCAAAAGCACCACTAGCGGCGATACCAAAAAAAGCCGCAAGCGCAGCGCTTCCGAGGAAGAGGCCAAAGCGAAGGCCAAGGCGGAGCTGGCCAAGGCGAACCGCGAAAGGACTACCGGCAGTTGGTCGTCCATGGGCCGGCCCAACCTGTTCAGCGGTAACGTCGTAACCCTGATTGCTGCCGGCATGTTGGGTGGCAACTACCTCATCAACTCATCGCAGCACCGTATGACCAGAAGCGGCGGCTACACCGTGGAGCCGTCGACCTGCCGCGTGTCGGCGCCCTCAATCGGGCTGACGGCGGACAAGATCAAGCCGGATCTCGCGCTTTCGACTTACGGCATTCAGCACGAAACGGTGGCTTGACCAATGGGGAGCAAATAATGGGCGTTGAGCTGGAGTACGGCGAAGTCAGCAAAGTGGATTACCTGACCTGCCGGATACGCGTTCGGCTAGATGACCGCGACGGGGTTGAAAGCTACTGGCTGAACGTTCCGCAACGTAATTCTCAGGGTACAAAACGCCGCCCGCTGATGCCTGAACTGGGAGAGCAAGTGGCGGTATTGCTGGACTCGGACGGCGTGGGCGGCGTTTATCTTGGCGGCGTCTACTCATCCGAGGAACTGCCCCCGGTCACGGACGAAGACACGGACTATGTCCGTTTCAGTGACGGGACGACCGTCACCTACGACCGGGCCGCTCATGTCATGTCGTTGGTGTGCGTCGGGCAAACCAGGCTCGTCTGCGACAGGAATCTCGATGTTCAATGTGGCATGCCGGTGACCGTCAAGGCCCCGCTGGTGACTCTGGATAGCCCCGACATTAAAGCGACCGGCAATTTCGCGATTGCCGGCAATCTGGATGTAGGAGGCAACGTCAAGGCCGTGGGTTCAGTCCTCGACGGCGGCGGCAACTCCAACCATCACACGCATTAAACCGCTGTTTCGCTGCCCCGCACTTGACCCACGCCAAACTTCGCACCGGCCCGAAGCGCATGCCGAAGCTTCAAGGCCGGCTGCTCAACGCAGTAGTACGAAACGCCGCTTAGCAGGAACGACAGAACCAGCACCGTTGCAACGATGTGCCCATCGTAGGCAACCGGCCAGAAAGCGCGCAGAAAGTACATCACCACAAAGTGATTCAGGAACACGCCGTAGCTGATGTTCCCGAGGAACTCGTCAACCCGGTGAAACTTGAGTTTCGTCAGCAAGTACACAGCCGGTATGCCCAGCGCTATGCCAGCGGTCACCTCGGCATTGAACGGCCGGCGCTCGATCAGCCCCGCCATGATTGCCACAAATACCAAACACGCTGTCACGGCTGTACCCGCAGCGATCGCCAGACCCTTCGTCTGAGGCTTGTATAGGTAGCTGCCGCACAGAAACATGAACAAGACTACCGGCAGCAAGCGGTAGCCGTACAGATCGGTATTGATGAAGCCAAGACACGCGGCTATGAACACGGCAGTCGACAGGACAAAGGCAATGCCACGCGCCTTGTAAATGATCAGGAAAGGGATTACCAGGTAGAAACACATCTCCAGCCCAAGCGACCAAGCCGGCGGCAGGATCTCCTGCCCGGCGGCGCCAAACATGTAGAACCCAAGCGGCACCATTGGCAGGCTTGCGGCAATATTCCTAAGCGTCAGCTCGGCCGCTTGGGGCGTGCCGGGCAACAGGAAATAGATCACCATACAGGATGCGATGAAGTAGAAAAGGAATTGAGGATAGAGGCGCAAAGCCCTGTCCAGGTAGAACAGGCCGACTTTCTCAGGCGCCTTGTAGTTGCGCTCGATCAGCGAGGTCATGACGAAACCGCTGATGATCAGAAAAGAAATCACGGCAACCACGCCGGGGTTTAGCCCCAAAAACGTTTTGCCCATATGAGAAACGGCCACAAGAACGGCCAACAGCAGACGATAAGCTCCCACTCAACCCCCAAACGTCCTTGTAGTTATGGCGCGTAAATTACGTTGCTTTGCGCCAAGAGAACAGGCTTTTCCTTCGCGGCCGCGCTTTCTTCATCCTCTTTAAAGCCGATTAAAAGCCGCCGCTCCGCTGGTTTCGCATGATAGGCGCATGACGACGCCCATTCCCTACACCAGCATCACCGCCGCTCATTGGCAGCCCGCCCTCGGAACACCGGGAGAGGTTGTCGAGGGCCTGCGCGATATCGATCAAGCTATTCATATCGTGCTGTCTACGCCGAAAGGCAGTGACCCGCACCGGCCAGAGTTCGGCAGTGATCTCCATCTTTACCTTGATTGGCCAGAGAACCGGGTGACGCCGCACCTGGTGCGCGAGGCGGTCGACGCGATTCGCCGCTGGGAAACCCGCGTCTCAGTTGCGAAGGTCGAGGTGATTATAGAGGCCCCACGGATTACGTTGCGGGTGCAGTGGCGGGTAGCAGATGGCGTCCTACAGTTGACGGAGGTGCCCTTTGCGCGAGCTGCCTAAACCTGTTTTTGTGGACGTAAACCCTGCGGCAACTGAAGCCGCGCTCATCGCCCGCTATGAGGAGAAATCGGGCAAAACCTTGTACCCGGCACAGGTCGAGCGGCTTTTCATTGACCAGATTGCTTATGCCGTGACCCGCCTAGAGGCGGCGATTCAGAACGGCGGTCAGCAGCTCTTGGTGCGGTACGCGAAAGGCCCGATTCTGGATTACCTGGGCGAACTGGTCGCGACCCCTAGACTGCTAGCGATTCCTGCTCGATGCACGCTGCGCTTCGCAGTGCCTACGGCGGTGCCGCAACCGTTGCTGATTCGTGCCGGCACGAAAGTCAGCACCCAAGATGGCAAGCTCACGTTTCTGACCGATCAGGACGTCGTTATTCCAGTTGGTCAAACCGCAATCAACGCGACTTCGACATGCTTGACGGCTGGGGTACTGGGCAACGGCTGGGCCGCCGGCCAAATCAGCATCATCACCAGCCCGCCAGCGGCGGGCATGACGGCCGCCAACATCACTACAACCGTTGATGGCGCCGAGGATGAAGAAGATGACCGCTACCGCGAGCGAATCATTCTTGCGCCTGAAGCGTTCAGTAATGCCGGCAGCCGAGGCGCCTACCGCTATCACGCGCTTGCGGTTCATCAGTCGATTACCGATGTTGCGGTACACGGCCCCGATGAGGGGCAGCCGGACGGCCACGTTGCGCTGTTCCCACTGACGAATACGGGCCTGCCATCTGCCGAATTGCTGGAGCGCGTCCGCTTTCAGATTACCGGCGAAAAACTGCGCCCCCTGTGCGATACCGTGCACGCCTACTCGCCGGTTGAAGTCAGCTATCAGATCAAGGCCCGAATCACGTTCTACGCCGAAGCTGACCGGGCCGGCGCTATGGCCGCCGCAAATGCGGCTGCTTACGCCTACTCGCAGGATCGCCGCGCCGGGTTGGGCCGAGATCTCGTTAAGGAGCAACTAACGGCGCTCCTGCAGGTGAATGGCGTTTACAGGGCCGATCTCGAGTTCCCGAGCACACTGCGTGTGCTGGAAACGAACGAATGGGCCAATTGCTCCTCGATCTTGCTCATAGACGCGGGGGTGGCAAATGGCTGATCAGGAATTGCCGCCGGCGCTGGCCAGCGACGAGCGCTTTTCGATCCTTTGCGGTTTGCTCCAAGAGTCGCTGGGCGGGATCGACATCAATGCGATGCTCGTCTATCTCGTCGACCTGATGAAACCCTCGATCCTCTCGCACCTGGCTGACCAGTTCTCGCTCATGGATGAGGTGGCTTGGCTGCTCGCCGAATCGGATGACGCTAAGCGAAACCTCATCAAAAGCGCCGCTGAGTTGCACCGTTTCAAGGGCACGCCTTGGGCGATTCGGGAAGTTTTCCGAGTGTTGGGCTTCGGGGAAATTCGAATTGACGAAGGCGTTAGCCCCGCTGCGGGCAGCGACCCGGTCTGGTCGCTGTACCGGGTGGCGCTCTTGGAGCGGGTCATCACCAACGAACAAGCGGCCATGTTGCGCCGCCTTCTTCTCACCGTCGCTCCTGCGCGCTGCCGATTGGTCGCCCTCGACTATCAGGCTGTACCGCTTCGGTACAACGGCTTGGCGAATTACGACGGTCAATACAACCACGGGAGTAGCAACTGATGGCAAACCTACCTGAGCCGTCCGAATGGGCCGAAGGCGTTTACCAGATCGAAACGCCAGATCCGGTGCTAGGCGGCCCTGACGGAATCGCTAACAAGGCGGCAAGGGCCCTTGCGAGCCGAACCGTGTGGTTAAGGGCGAAGTTCGAAGGGCTTGTCGACGGCACAATATCCGCATTCAAAGCCACCAGACTTGCAACGGCGCGCAAGTTGTCTGTCAGCGGGGCCGCCACTGGCAGCGCCAACTTTGATGGCAGCGCGGATGCAAATATCTCGCTAACCCTTGCTGACAGCGGCGTTGCGGCAGGCACCTACCAGAAAGTCACCGTGAACCTTAAAGGGCTGGTGACGGGAGGCGGCGCCCTGGCGGCCTCTGACATTCCTAATCTGGATTGGAGCAAGATCGTTTCGGGCAAGCCGACCACGCTTGCCGGGTACGGTATTACGGATGCGCTCGGTATCAACGGGACAGCCGTCGCTGCCAAAAAGCTTGAGACCGCCAGAACAATTTCCACTACCGGCGCGGCCACCGGCAGCGCTAATTTCGATGGCAGCGCCAACGCGAGCATCGCTCTGACGCTGGCCGACAGCGGAATTGCTGCGGGTACTTACACAAAAGTTGCGTTCAACTCGAAAGGCCTGGCTACCAGCGGTGGGGGGCTTGCGGCTGCCGACATTCCAGCATTGGACTGGAGCAAAATTACGTCAGGAAAGCCAAACACATTGGCGGGCTACGGAATCGTCGATAGCTATACCCAAGCCCAGACCAACAGCGTAATCAGCAACGCCTTTGCAAATTTTTCCGCTCCAAACATCCAAGTGCCGGCGTTTATCAACGGCTTCGCGGACAGGAACGTATCGCGGTTTTGGAAGGCCAACGGCAACGTCTACGTCAACATTGATGCATCCCGCTGGATAAGCAACGGCTCCGGGGCGCTGGTCATGTTCACGCTTCCACCTGGCTTTAGACCCCTCATCCGAATGTGCGGCACCGGCGATTGGGCAACGTCCAGCCCATTCGCGCTGGGGTGGTTATCGTGGCGTGTAGAAGCAAGCGGCGAGGTCGTTCTGGACTACGCAACGGGGTCAACGGCCGGCGCTGGCGGCTTTGAATGTCAACTGAGCTTCTGTGTTCAAGCCGTTTAAGGGGGCAGCATGATTTTCGTAATCGATCAAAACGGACGGTTTCTGTACGCCGCAGAGGTGCCGGGCGAGGCCGCTCACTGGACGGCGGCGCCATTGCCTCAGCCCTGCTGGAACCCGCGATTCAAAGGGACACGAATCAGGGAAACCGGTGAATGGGTCGGCCAATGGGAGCATGACGGCGAGCCTGTGCCGACCGCCGCTGACTTGTGCGCAAGGATTGATAACTACGCGGATCAGGCGCGACAGATCGTTGCGGGCGATCCTCTACGGGCAGTCGAATACGAACGAGCTGCGTCCGAGGCTCAAGCATTCAAAGACGCGGGATACCCGGAAGATGGGGTGCCGCGAACTGTTGCCGCGTGGGCAATCACGGGCCGGACACCTCAGGAGGCGGCCGACAGCATTTTGACTGAGGCGGCTGAATATGCGGAGGTGCTGTACCAGATCCGCGAACGGCGCCTGGAGGCGAAAGCTCTGCTCAAAGAAAAACTCGCGGAAGGCGCCATTGAAGAGGCTAAACGGATCGCCGATGACGCAATCAAGGCTATGCAGGCGGCAGTTACCGGCGTTGGGAACGCGAAGGGTTGAAGATGCGCGCTATTCGCTTGTTGTTCAGCAGCTCAAACAGCCTGATGGGAGCCGTGATCCGCACGGCCACCTGGTCGCGTTGGAACCATGTCGCTCTCGTAACCGATGATGAAGTGATCGAGGCCACGCCGTTCTTCGGCGTCAGGCAAATCGCTCTCGCAGAGGCTGTTGGCCGGGCGAGGGAAACCGCCCTCGTAGAGCTGCCCGCCCGCGAACCCCGACAGATTATCGAGGCGGCCCGCAGCCAGCTTGGCAAACCCTACGACTGGACGGCCGTTCTCGGCCTGGGACTGCGCCGTGATTGGCAGGATCGTGATGCTTGGTTTTGTTCCGAGCTGATAGCCTGGTCGGCCGCTGAGGCAGGAGAACCGTGGTATCGCTTGGAGAGTCTGCGAAGGGTTACGCCGCAGCATTTGTGGATGCTCCCGCCCTTGGGCGAGCTTCAAATAGGGTGAGAAAAAGAGGGCGACCGGTCCAAGTGTTCGAGCACTTGAACTGGCCGCCAGTAGGCAGATGTAGCCTGCGAACCGGCCTAGGCCCCCTCGCTCGCGCGAGCGGACGGGAGCCTACCAGAAGTGCAAAAGGTTTGCAGATGATGCAAGAAGTCCGTTGTGGTCAGTGCCGTAAGTTGCTCGCGAAGATGTTGCCGCCGAGCGAAGTTCAAATAAAGTGCCCCCGCTGCGGGGCATTCAACCACCAGAAGGCCGTGAGCCTCGTTTCTCAAGCGCCGCCGAGCGCCGATGATAGAGGCTGTCATGGAAAAGCAACGTAAAGCCCCAGGCCGTAACGGGTTCAAGTACAAGCCGCAGTTCGGCGTCATCGTGGTTTGTCCCAATGAATCAGAGCAGCAGAGCGCCTTTCAACAGCTCAAGTCCCTTGGCTACAAAGTCCGGGTGGTGTGCGTATGAAGGTTCAGGTTTCCCACCGTTGTTCCGACTTCAATAGCTACCGGGCCGCTCGGGTCAAATCCTTGTTCAACGTGGAATCGGGCTGCGATGTCGATATCGCGTCCGATCTGCCGATTGAGGATCTGCCTTGGAAGATTGGCGTCATCGTCGGGCCGTCAGGTTCTGGGAAAACGACGCTGGGCAAGGCCATCGGCGCGCTTTACAACCCGCGTTGGCCCAAAAACCTGCCGATCATTGATGCGATAGACCCGATGGGGTCTTTCGATGATGTGACCGGCGCGCTATCGGCCGTGGGCCTGGGATCGGTGCCGACCTGGCTTCGACCATTCGCGGTGCTATCCAATGGGGAACAGTTCCGGGCGAACCTGGCCAGGCTCGTTTGTGAAGCGCCAGGCATGGCGGTCGTTGATGAGTTCAGCTCTGTTGTAGACCGGCAGATAGCCCGCGTGGGCGCCGCCGCTTTCGCTAAGGCTTGGCGCCGGACGTCCGGGCGCGTGGTTCTTCTGTCCTGCCACTACGACATTCTCGATTGGGTACAGCCCGATTGGGTTTACGACACCGGTACCGGAGAATTTCATCGGGGGTGGCTTCGGCCAAGACCAGGCTTTGAGCTTGAGATCCGCGAAGCTAAGCAGCGCGACTATGCGCTGTTTGAGCCGCATCATTATCTGAAGCTGCCCCCGATGGTCGCCTCCACCCACTACGTCGGCTGGGTCAACGGGGAACCGGTGGCACACGTCGCGTTTTCAACCCGGCCGGGGTTGATCGAGGCGCGGGCGTGCCGCTTGGTGGTGATGCCTGAGTGGCAAGGCGCCGGGGTCGGAATGCGTTTCCTGAACGCCTTGTGCAGCCATTGGCTGGAAGGAAGTAACCGCTACGGCCGCCCGCTACGCACGCTGTTTCATACGAGCCACCCCGGCCTTGCGGCGGCGCTTCGCCGGGACAAGCGATGGACACAAGTCTCGGCCGCTCTAATAGGCGGCAACTACGCCAAGAGCCGCCAAAGCCTCAAGGAGAGCAACCGCCGTCTCGGCCGACACGCCAGTGCCGGCAGCGGTTTCGGAGGACACTTCCGGGCGGTTCAGGGTTTTCGATACCTTGGGGAGAGCGCATGCGAGTAGCGATCATCGGCCAGAAGTGGCTGGCGGCCGAGCTTTTGAAACGTTGCCTGGCTGAAGGTCACCAGGTGGTGATAGCCATCAGTCCGGCACTCGGCGCCGATGGAGAATACGACCGCCTCTATGCTGCAGCACAACAGCACGGCGTGCCGGTCGGCTGTACTCAGGGTTGTTTGGACGCTGACCAGGTGCCGGTATGCGACGTGATCCTCACCGCTCACGCCCACGTCTATATAAATGAAGAAGTCCGCGCCAAGGCTACGCACGGCGCCTTGGGCTATCACCCCTCGTTGCTGCCACGGCATCGAGGTCGGGACGCGGTTCATTGGGCTATTCATATGAAGGAGCCGGTGACGGGCGGCACGGTGTATTGGCTGGATAATGGGGCGGACACCGGCCCGATACTCGCCCAGGACTGGTGCCACATCCGGCCGGATGACTCGCCACAAATGCTATGGCGCCGGGAATTGGCGCCTATGGGGCTTCGCCTGTTTTCGAAGGCTTTGGCCATGCTCGATGCCGGTGGCGATTGCAAAGGTCGTTCGCAGGATTCTGCCTTGGCTACCTGGGAACCGGGCGTATCGAACAAACGGCTATCAGGATGAAACGACGAAGGCCCCACAAGGGGCCTTCTTTATGCAATTCTCTTGCACTATGTGAAACTAAATCCGTATTCATTTATCGCGCATCAAGGCCCGGATTTTTCGCGCCGCGCATCACCTAACCCCTATCCCGCGGTATCAGGTTCTGCAGCTGCTGCGCCAGGAAGTTTGCATCGAAGGCAAAGATGTCCGGGTCTTTCAGACCATTGGTCTTGCGCCACTGCCAGTCAGTAGAGGGCAGTAGGCACACCAGCTGGCGGCGTGCGACTAAACCCCGGCGTGCGCCCCCTGCTGATGCTTCAGCGTTGCGCCAAGGGTTTACTCCGTTGCCGGATCGCGGGCATGGTAGATTGCATTCAGCCATCACAGGAGCACACCATGCGCACCATCGGCCTTATTGGCGGCATGAGCTGGGAGTCCAGCGCCGAGTATTACCGCCTCATCAACCAGCAGGTTCGCGACCGTCTCGGCCCGTTGCGTTCGGCGAATTTGCTAATGTACAGCGTCGACTTCGGCCCTGTCGAACAGGCCCAGCACGGCGGGCGCTGGGACGATGCGGGGCTGATCCTGGCGGACGCCGCCCGCAGGCTTGAAGCCGGTGGTGCCGAGTGCGTGGTGCTGTGCACCAATACCATGCATAAAGTGGCCGAACAGATTCAGGCAATGATTTCGGTGCCCTTTCTGCACATCGCCGACCCGGCAGGTCAAGCCGCCGTGGATGCCGGAGCGATGACCGTCGGCTTGCTGGGCACGGCCTTCACGATGGAACAGGACTTCCTCAAGGATCGGCTCAAGGCCAAGGGTTTGACCGTATTGATCCCGGATGTCGCCGAACGGCAGGCCGTACACCGGATCATCTACGAGGAACTCTGCGTCGGGGTGATCAGCGAAGCGTCACGCCAGGTTTACCAACACGTGATTCAAGCGCTGGCCGCACGCGGCGCTCAGGCGATCATCCTCGGTTGCACGGAAATCGGCCTGCTGATCAAACCCGAACACAGTGAGTTGCCGCTGCTCGACACCACCGAACTGCATGCGCAGGCGGCAGTAGCGTTCGCCTTGGGCGACTGACTCAGGAAGCCCTGAGCGTACGGCGCAAACGCGCCATGCTCAGGGCATCCACCAGCACCCCGTCGCGCACCGCATACTCGCGAAACACCCCTTCCGTGTCGAAGCCAAACTTGCGGTACAGCGCGATCGCGGCTTCGTTATCCGCGTACACCGTCAGTTCGACCCGCTGCACATTCATCCAGTTATCGGCGAGGTCGAGCGCCGCCGCGAGCAACCGCGAACCAACGCCCTGGCCTTGCCAAGCGACCGCCACGCCCATGCCGATGTGGGCGCAATGGCTACGACGAATTCGCGAAACCTGCTCCAAACCGATGTTGCCGATGACCTGGCCCTGATGCAGCGCGACCAGTTGCACCACCCGCTCGTTCTCCGGCGCCAGGCGCTTGCGCCAGACCTCAGTGGACTGAAACGGCATTTGCAGCACCTGGCGAGCGACCGCCGGATCGTTATAGAGCGCGGTAATGCCCTCGATGTGGGCTTCTGTGAAACGCTCGAGGGTAATGACGGGATCAGTAGCGGACATGGTGACTCTTCCTTGAAAATGGCATGGCCGATGAGTCTAAACGGATCTTCACCCAGGTGACGACAGCAACGTCATGGCGCCTGCATGAAACAGCCACAACGAGCCGTCAGCCGAAAAACACGCGCAATCTGGCACCATGCACGCCAGACCGGAACGCTAATAACCGCAGGAGCCTCGCGGCTATGGAACTTCATCTTGTCATCAACGGCCGCAAGGACCTCGCAGGTCAGCTGTACCAGCAACTGCGCAGCGCCATTGAGTCGGGGCGCCTGGCCGCCGGGACGCAGCTTCCTCCCAGCCGCTTGCTCGCCGAGCAGTTGGGCATCTCGCGCAAGACCATTTCCGACACCTACACGCAGTTGACCTACGAAAACTTCCTCACCGGAAAGATCGGCAAAGGCACCTACGTCAATGCTCGCCCCTCGACAATCGTTCGCAAACAGAATCATTCCGAGCTGGCGAGTGCCGACACCCTCGAGCGTTGGCGCAACATGCCGTCGTTCTTGCGCCACCCAACGCTGAGAGGTTCGCTGCGTTACGAGTTCATCGGCGGCGCCACCAGCAAGAGCCTGTTTCCTCAGGATGACTGGCGCCGCTGCACCGCCCATGCGCTGCGGCAGATATCCAGTTCCAAGGGCTTTTACAGCCAGCCGGAAGGCCTGCCAGAGCTACGCCATGCGATTGCCCGGCACATCGCCTTTTCCCGCGGGGTGAATGGCCAGGAGGATGACGTGGTGGTGTGCAACGGCGCGCAACAAGCGCTGGACCTGATCTCCCGCGTACTGACCGAGCCCGGCAGCCTCGTGGCCATGGAAGACCCCGGTTACCCGCCGGCACGCCTGTTGTTCGCCTCTCACGGTGCCGAGGTGGTCGGGGTGCCGGTGGATGAGCAAGGCATTCAGGTCGAGCTGATTCCCGATGGAACCCGGCTGATCCATGTCACACCCTCGCACCAGTTCCCGCTCGGCATGCCGATGAGCCAGGCACGGCGCGAAGCCTTGCTGGCAAGGGCGCATGAGCTGGGCGCGATCATCATCGAGGACGACTACGACAGTGAGTTTCGCTACGAGGGCCGGCCCACCGACTCCCTGCAAAGCATGGATGAGCGCGGGATCGTCGCCTACGTCGGGACTTTTTCGAAAACCCTGCTGCCGGAATTGCGCCTGGGTTACGCGATTCTGCCGCCGGCCATTCTCGAAGCGGTGATCCGCGCCAAGCAACTGACCGACCTGCACACCTCGACCCTGCCGCAATGGGCGCTGGCCAAATTCATAGCCGAAGGCTGTCTGCTGAAACACATCCGCCGCTGCCATACGGTCTATGCCGGGCGTCGCGAGCGAATCCTGGCACGCGTCGCCGGGGACCTGTCACCCTGGCTCGAAGCAGTACCGACCACTGCCGGTTTTCACATGGTGTTGCTGTGCAAGGTCGAGGTGGACGTCCCGCTGGTGATCACACTTGCGAAAAAAGTCGAAGTCGGGCTGTATGGCCTGGACAACTTTTTCTATCAGCAAGCACCGCGGGCCGGGCTGTTCATGGGCTTTGGCGCCATCGACACCCTGGACATCGATATTGCCCTTGACCGTCTGCGCGACATTTTGCAGCAAGTCTGTTGAGGTCTATTGGCCTGCTGCTTTACTGCCAATTGGCTGTTGGCCGCCATCGGGCACGAGCCTATCCTGCACAAGCGTGATCCCTTGGTGAACAAGACCTGTCCGGCTTGATGAAGGAACCTGTGCGATGCCCAATGAAATGATCAGTACGGTCCAGGTACAGGCTGCGGCTGGCCGCTCCGATGAACTGGGCAAGCAACTGCAGAAGATCGTCGACACCTTGCGTGAACTTCCTGGCTGCGACGCCTACATGGTCGACCGCTGTCCGGAGGACGACAATCGATGGACGGTCAGTGCCCACTGGCAGTCCGAAGCCGCCATGCGATCGCACTTCGACTGCCCGCAAGCGCAAGGCTTCATCAGCCTGATCGACAGCCGGCTGGCCAGCAGCGTCGACTTCAACAGTTTTCCGATCCGCTAAAAAACAAGATCAAAAGATCGCAGGTTACCGTGCTGCAAGACCGATGCGGCTCAATGCGCCCACCATAAATATCCGGACAACACAGCAAAACAGGAATTAAGTGTCATCTGGGAATACCGCCAGGTCCACAAAACCCGTCGATGGACATACTGGATCACCAAAGTTGGCTGGAACCCTGATGAGCCGCTGGCAAGGAAGCATTTCGAAACCCAACCGCTCAAGGTATTCCTGAATACTTTCCGGCCGTATTACGCTATCCCTGGATCCAACGTTTTGTACCCTCCGCCCATCCAGCAACACAAATTCAACCTGCCTAATCGCCTGGGGTACCACGTCATTCTCGCCGTTTGGGATGTAGCCGATACGGCAGCCGCCTTTTATCAAGTGATTGACGTAAACTTCACCTCCTGATCGGCAATGCTCACTGGCCTCAACGAAAAAAGCCCCGCATCTTTCGATACGGGGCTTTCTCATTCAACGCCTGATCAGGCCACAGGCTCCAGCTCGGCGCTGGCAGTGACAACGGCAGTGGCAGGCACTACCGCTTGACCGCTCAACGCCAGATCCAGCAGTTCGCGGTTGGCCACCGCGCACATGGCGTAGTCGGTGCCGCTGGCGGCACGGATTTCCACCAGCATCGAACGCCAGCGTTCGATCATGCCTTCGTGCTGTGCCATCCACAGTTCCAGGCGTGTTTCCACGTCCTGGGTGCCGTTGCCCTGTTGCAGGACGGAGATGGTGATTGCACGTTGCTGCCAGTCGACGTCATCGCGGAACGCTTCACGGGCCAGGGCCTGCCAGTTGTTTTCAACCGGCAGGGCGCTGATCTGTTGCAGGTACCAGGTGATGTCCAGTGCGCTGCCCACGGCGAAGTAGGCCTTGGCCACGTCCGCTGCGTCCTGGCCGGTCACGTCGGAGGCCTCGATGATCGGCAGCAGGGTGTACAGGTGCGAAGTACCGGCCACCATG
>CAYNGZ010000031.1:21395-26315 GCA_964396695.1 uncultured Pseudomonas sp. | reverse complement strand
TTTAACCGGCCAGCAGATTGCTAGGTTTTCACACAGCCTGCGAAGCGGGTTTTTCATCAACTCGATGAATTACTTCACCGAAGTCGAAGTTGCGCTTTCAGCGACATGCACATCGTCTTCACCATGCGTGGTGGTGATTGCGCGACCGCCGGAAGCCAGCTCAGTGTGCATCGTGTCGACGTCCAGCTCCTTGACCCACTTGGCCACGACCAGGGTAGCAACCGCGTTGCCCACCAGGTTGGTCAGGGCGCGGGCTTCGGACATGAAGCGGTCGATACCCAGAATCAGCGCCAGACCGGCAACCGGTAAGTGACCGACCGCCGACAGGGTGGCGGCCAGCACGATGAAGCCGCTACCGGTCACACCGGCGGCACCTTTGGAGGACAGCAGCAGCACGATCAGCAAAGTGATCTGGTGCGTGATGTCCATGTGGGTGTCGGTCGCCTGAGCGATGAACACCGCAGCCATGGTCAGGTAGATGGCAGTACCGTCCAGGTTGAACGAGTAACCGGTCGGGATCACCAGACCCACAACGGATTTCTTCGCGCCCAGACGCTCCATTTTGATCAGCATGCGTGGCAGTACCGATTCCGAAGAGGAAGTCCCCAGCACGATCAGCAGCTCTTCACGGATGTAGCGAATCACTTTCAACACGCTGAAGCCGTGAGCGCGAGCGATACCGCCCAACACGACCAGAATGAACAGGATGCAGGTAATGTAGAAGCACGCCATCAACTGACCCAACTGCACCAGCGAGCCAACGCCGTAGGCACCGATGGTGAACGCCATGGCGCCCAGGGCACCGATTGGCGCGAGCTTCATGATCATGTTGATGATGTTGAACATCACGTGAGCGAAGCGATCGATGAAGTCCAGGATCGGCTTGCCGTAGGCACCCAGGCGATGCAGGGCGAAACCGAAGATCACCGAGAACATCAGCACTTGCAGGATATCGCCCGTGGCGAACGCACCGACGATAGTGGTCGGAATGACGTTCAGGATGAAGCCAACGACGCTTTGCTCAGCACCGGCAGCAACATAGGCAGCCACTTTGGAGGCATCCAGGGTGCTGGCATCAACATGCATGCCGTTACCTGGCTGCACGATGTTGACCACCACCAGGCCGACCAGCAACGCGATGGTCGAAACGATTTCGAAGTACAGCAGCGCGTAACCACCGGTCTTGCCAACCGACTTCATGTTCTGCATGCCCGCGATACCGCTGACGACGGTGCAGAAGATGATAGGCGCGATGACCATTTTGATCAGTTTGATGAACCCGTCACCCAGCGGCTTGAGCGCCACACCGGTCTGTGGGTAGAAGTGACCGAGCAGAATGCCGATAGCGATGGCTACGATCACCTGGAGATACAGGGATTTGTACAGTGGCTGACGAGTCGTCATTGCAAAGTTCCTCAAGAGCACCGCGCTGCAATCATCCATCTGACGCAGACGACACCTACAAGTGCGAACCCTCCTGCACTGGAGGGATTTGTTTTGTCGAGCTATCGCCCTTATCGCAAAGCCCGTGCCACCTTGCCCAAATCCCCCAAAAGCCTTTTGCCATCAGGACTGCGGAACACTCCATGCCCCTGATTCGCCCGACCCAGGTGGCGGATTCCCGCCCACCGACCGGTACTCGTCCTACAATTTGGCGGATATCCGCCTTGTCCACCCCCCATGTCGTGGCTAAGATCCGCCACTCAATGGACGGACAAGACCCCATGCGCGGACGTACCATCGCCAGTCATTTTGCTCGTGCAGCCCTCGGTGGTGCGCGCCGACGCGGCTATGACTATTCGGGACTGCTGCTGCAATTGAGGATCAGCGCCGAATGGCTCGACGAGCCCCGCGCACGGATCGCCCCGGAGCAGTTCACCGCCCTGCTGCAAGGGCTCTGGCAGGCACTGGATGACGAATACCTGGGCTTTGCCCGTAGCCCGAGCAAACGCGGCACCTTCGCCATGATGTGCCATGCCTTGATTCACTGCCGCACACTCGAGAAAGCACTCAGTCGTGGCTTATTATTTTATAGCCTATTCCCCGACGCTCCGCGCCTGACCCTGACCCGCGAAGGCGAAATGGTCCGTTTGAGCCTGGACGATTTGCAACTGTGGGACCCGGATCACTTTCTCAGCGAATGCCTGTTGGTGATCTGGCATCGTCTTGGCAGTTGGCTGATCGGCCAGCGCATTCGCTTGGAACAGGTCTGCTTCAGTTACCCGAAACCCGAACACAGCGCCGAGTACGACCTGTTGTTCCCCTGCCCCATGGTGTTCTCGGCCGAACACAGCAGCCTGCTGTTCCACAGCCGTTACCTGCACATGCCGTTATTGCAGGACGAGCGGACGCTCAAACACTTCCTCGAACACTCACCCGCCGATCTTCTGTCGCGCCCGGATGACGGCGACAGCCTCAGCAGCCAGCTACGACACCTGCTCAGCCGCGACAGTGCGCGCTGGCCTGACCTGGAAGCAGTCGCCGCGCACCTGCACATCAGCCCGCAGACCTTGCGTCGGCACTTGCGTGAAGAGGGCTCGAGTTTTCAGGAGTTGAAGGACCAACTGCGCCGCGACATCGCGATTTATCATCTGCGCCGCGCGGATCTGTCGTTGCAACAGATCGCCGAACAGTTGGGTTTTTCCGAACCCTCGGCGTTTCACCGGGCGTTCAAGAAGTGGACAGGGTTGACACCTGGCGCCTATCGCGCCCAAGAGAATTAGGATCAAAAGATCGCAGCCTCCGGCAGCTCCTACGGAGGGCTTCACACCACCGGGAAATGAATCCGGAATGCCGCACCGCCCAAGGCTGAATCCCCCAGGGTCAACTGTGCGCCATAGCTCTCGATGATGTCCTTGACCACCGCAAGACCGATGCCCTGCCCCGGGTGCTGGCGATCCAGCCGTTCGCCGCGCTGGAGAATCCGCGCACGCTGATCCGGCGGTACGCCCGGGCCGTCATCTTCGACGCACAGCTCAACGCCATTCAGGGTCTGCCGCAGGCTGATGCGCACTTCGCTCAGGCACAGGCGATAGGCGTTTTCCAGCAAGTTGCCGAGCATTTCCAGCAAGGCACCCTGCTCGATCGGCACATAGCACGGGTCTGGCAGATCGAATGAGGTCCGTACCTGCTTGTCGCGGTGGACCTTGTCCAGCGTGTCGCAAAGGCTTTGCAGCACCGGACGCAACCGCACCTGATGGCGCACCAGACCGCTTTTACGCAAGCTCGCGCGCTGCAATTGATAGCTGATCTGCTGGCTCATGCGTTCGATCTGCGATTGCAGCACCCATGCCTGCTCCCGGTTTTCAGGGCGCTGGGCCATGTCTTCACTGACCCCTTGCAAGACCGCCAATGGGGTTTTCAGGCTATGGGCCAGGTCATCCAGAGAGTCGCGGTAGCGACTGCGCTGTTCACGCTCGCTGCGCAGCAAACGGTTCAGCGAGCCGGTCAGGCGCAACAGTTCGCGCGGGTGTTCTTCGCTGAGGCTTTCAAGGGCGCCGTTCTCGATCTGGTCCAGTTCCTGACTCAAACGCTTCAATGCCTGCAAGCCCCAGGTCAGGCCGATCCACAGCAGAGACAGCAACACCAGCAACGCGGCGCCAAAACCCAGATAGAGATTTTCCCGCAGACCTTCGAGTGTCTGCTGGTACTCACGCATCGGCTGCAACGCAACGATACTGAACGCAGCGCTTTTGCCGCCGAGCAGTTTGACCTCGACGTCATAGACGAAAAATTCCTGACCGTTGGCCTCACGGATCCGCGCAAACTGATTGCCGTGTCCGTCGTATCGCGGCTTGTAGTTGATGTCCTCTTCCTGGGTCGCCCGCGAGCGCCAGACCAGATGGCCGTCGCGATCATAGATGTAGCCCAGCAAGCGACTGTCGGTGAGGTTGAAACGCTCATCCGGCATCTGCGTGGGCATCACCAAACGATTGTTTTCAATCCGTGCGGCGGAAATCAGCGTGGTGACATCCGAGGCCAGGCGCTGCTCGATCGAATCTTGCAGCGCCAGGCTGAACGCACCCTGCATGGCCGGCAGCAAAGCCAGCATAAACAGCACCGCCAGTGTGGTAGCGGCGAGCATCAAACGCAGACGAAGCGAACGAATCACCGACAGCGCTCATTGAACAGGTAGCCCAGACCACGCACGGTATCGATCGGTTTGAAACCGGCCGCCCCTTCAAGCTTGCGCCGCAAACGGCCGACCAGCACTTCGATCACGTTCGGATCGCGCTCGTCGTCATCCGGGTACAGCTGTTCCATCAAACGGTCCTTGGCGACCACCTGCTGGTGATGGCGCATCAGGTATTCGAGGATCCGGTACTCATAGGCGGTCAACGCCAGCGGTTGCTCTTCGAGGGTCGCCTGCTTGCGGTTGAGGTCCAGCAGCAACGGCCCGGCGACAATGGTTGACTGGGTAAAACCGCTGGAGCGGCGCAGCAAGGCGTTCAGGCGTGCGTCCAGCTCTTCGAACTGGAACGGCTTGACCACGTAGTCGTCGGCGCCGGCGGCCAGGCCCTCGACCTTATCCTGCCAGTTACCGCGCGCGGTCAGAATCAGGATCGGAAACGTCTTGCCTTGCGCACGCAGCTGGCGAATCAGGTCCAGCCCACCGATACCCGGCAGACCCAGGTCGATCACTGCCAGGTCATGGTTGAATTGCCCGGTCTGGTACAAGGCTTCTTCGGCGTTGGCCACGGACTCGACCACATGGCCATTGTCGCTCAGGCGGGTTTGCAGGTGATGACGCAGCAGCGCCTCGTCTTCGACGACCAGCAGTTTCATAACGCTCTCCCAGGCAAATCAACATCTCCAGAGGCGCAACGTCGCACCTCGATAGCTAACATGGCAACGCCGGATCAGCCCCTCGGGTTGATCCGGCGCAGGCCGCACACGAAACGCCTGCCAGAAACCGTAGTT
>CAYNGZ010000031.1:0-21385 GCA_964396695.1 uncultured Pseudomonas sp. | reverse complement strand
TTCATAACGCTCTCCCAGGCAAAATCAACGTCTCCACAGCTATCTCGCACCTCGATTGCTCATACGCCAGCAACGGTAACCCGGTTCAACCAGGGCGTTTGGCAAAACCTGCTGCATCCTCCCGGCCGCCCCTGACGAAGTAACCGATACCACAATAGTGACTGTAGGTTAACCACAACCCGCTGAACTCGGACTGAACAGGATCGACTAGGCTGTCTGGACGTCTTTTAAAGGAGCCTCAACCATGCGCGTATTGATCGCACTCGTTTTCCTGACCTTGAGCGGCCTCAGCCAGGCGGCAATCAAGACTCAGGAACTTCCTTACAAAAGTGCCGACGGGACTGAAATGATCGGCTACTACGCCTACGACGATAGCATTGCGGGGGCTCGTCCGGGTGTGGTGGTGGTGCATGAGTTCTGGGGCCTCAACGACTACGCCAAACGCCGGGCCCGTGACCTCGCCGGGCTGGGCTACAGCGCACTGGCGATCGATATGTACGGCGAAGGCAAAAACACCGAACACCCGACAGACGCCATGGCGTTCATGGAGCAAGCGCTGAAAAACACTGCGACGGCCAGCGCTCGCTTCAATGCCGGGCTGGATCTGCTGAAAAAGCAGCCGCAGACCGACCCGAACAAACTCGCAGCCATCGGCTACTGCTTCGGCGGCAAGATCGTCCTCGATGCGGCCCGCCAAGGAGCACCGCTGGCGGGCGTAGTGAGTTTCCACGGCGCGCTGGCGACCAGCACTCCAGCGACGCCTGGCAGCATCAAGGCCAAGGTTCTGGTGGAGCACGGCGCCCTGGACAGTATGGTCACCGCGAACCAGGTGGCAGCGTTCAAAGCCGAGATGGACAAGGCTGGCGTCGACTATAAGTTCGTCAGCCAGGCAGGCGCCAAGCATGGTTTCAGCAACCCGGACGCGGATCGCCTGAGCCACGGCGAGCACGGCGGCCCGGACATCGGCTACAACAAAGCCGCCGATGAAAGCTCGTGGGCGGATATGAAGGCGTTCTTCAAAAAAATCTTTGGCTGATAACTGACCCGGACCAACGTAGGAGCCTGCGATCTTTTCAGCAGACAATGCAGTCCAGGAAGATCAAAAGATCGCAGCTTGCGGCAGCTCCTACGCTATACAGGTTTAAGCGAGGCTATCCAACTCTTGGGCAACCCGGCAAAATACCGGAATGAACCCGCTCCCCGCTCTTCCCGCCTGCTGCACGCCACTCGACGCCCACTGGCCGTTGCCTGACGTGCTACCCGACACGGTGCTGCTCGGCACTCATTTCAATCCGTCATTGCTGGCATTCGATGACTTCCAGCGCAGCACGATCGATCCGCCCCCCAGTATCCAGCGCTCGGTTGCCAAACGTCAGGCCGAGTTTCTCGCCGGACGGATATGCGCCCGGGCCGCCTTGCAGCAACTGGAAGGTCTGGACTGTATTCCGGCGATTGGCGAAGACCGCGCCCCCGTGTGGCCAGCGCACATCTGCGGCTCGATCACCCACAGCACCGGCCGGGCCGCGGCCATCGTTGCGCGCAAAAGCCATTGGCGCGGCCTAGGCATGGACCTGGAAAACCTGCTGAGTGCCGAACGTGCCGAACGTCTGGCCGCAGAGATCCTGACCCCGACCGAGCTCGAACGTATGGCCGCCGGCCCTCGTGATCAGTTGGCGCTGTGGGTGACCCTGACGTTCTCGGTCAAGGAAAGCCTGTTCAAGGCGCTTTACCCCATCGTGCAAAAACGCTTCTATTTTGAACATGCCGAGATGCTGGAATGGACCGACAACGGGCATGTGCGCCTGCGTTTGTTGACCGACCTCTCCAGCGAATGGCACTACGGCACGGAACTGGACGCGCAATTTGGCGTGCACGATGGACAGCTGTTGAGTCTGGTCAGTATCAAGGCCTGAAGAGTTTCAGTGCTTGCTCGCGAAGAGGCCCTTACAGACGGTAAAGATCTCAAGGCTTCTCCTGATTTCTGGGCCAGCTCAGACTGAAACACGCCCCGCCCAGGCTTTTACTCTTGCCGATCAACGCCCGACCGCCATGCCAGTGAACGATCCGGCGCACGATAGACAGCCCCAGACCGTGCCCGCCGGACGCTCGGGTGCGACTGTCATCCAGACGCAAAAACGGCGTGAAGATCTTTTCCCAGGCACTTTCCGGTACGCCCGGGCCATCGTCTTCAACGTCGACACGACAACGCTGTTGCCCCACCTGATAACTGATCGACACCTGCGACCGGGCATGACGCATGGCGTTGCTCACCAGATTCTGCAACGCCCGATGCAGGTAGCGCGGCTCAGCCTCGACCCAGGCGTCATCGCAATCGGCAGCCGACAGACACTGGCCGCGCTGGACCGTCACGTTGGCGCGTAATGGCGCCAGTTCGCTGATCACCTGATTGACCAGGGCGTCCAGATCGACGCGTTGAAAGTTCAGCGCCGGCGAACCCTGCTCCAGCCGCGCATACGTGAGCATCTCGTCCACCAGGCCGTCGAGGTCCTGAATATCGTGATCCATGCCTTCCAGGTATTTCTCCCGCGCTTGTGGTGTGCTCGCCGTGCTGATCATCTCCAGGCCAAAGCGCAACCGCGCAACCGGTGTACGCAGTTCATGGGACACCGCGCGCACCAGTTCGCGCTGAATCGCCAGCAGTTGCTGCAAGTGCTCGGCCATGCCGTTGAACGCCGCCGCCAGCCGCCCCACCGAGTCCGCACCCCGTGCCGGCACGCGGGTTTCCAGGCTGCCTTTGGCGATCCGCGTGGCAGCCGACTCCAACCCCCTCAAGCGGCGTTCCAACTGGCGCACCAGCAAATAGACGATCAACCCGATCAGGCTCAGGCCCAGCGCTGCAATCAACACCAGCCACTCTGGCGGGTACGGGTTCATCTGATACAACGGGCCGATTTCCAGTACCCAAGGCGTGCCGACCATCCCGGCAAACACCCGGATCGAATCACCGCCCTTGCCCAGCGCCATCACCGTGTCGCCTTCGGAGACGCGACGGCTCTGGTCCTCATCCATGTCCGCCTGATCGACGGTGATCAGTTGCAGATCGAAGCCGAAGCCTTTGTCCTGCTTCAACGCCTCAAGACGCTTGGGCTGCTCGGCCACCGGATAACGCACCAGCTCATCGGCCAGCAGATAAATCGTCGCCCGCGCCAGTTGCTCGCTGATCTGTTGCACCTCCCCCGTCAGCACAAGCTGCTCTTTATCGCTGACCAACCGGTAGACCTTCGCCGCGTGCGGGCCAGTCTGTTCGACCAACGCCTGGCCGTGCTGCACCCGTGTACGCTGGCTCAGGTCGAGATCGGTCTGGGCGAAGGTTTGCAAGGTCAAGGGAATGCCCAGCAAACGCTCCCATAGCAGCAACGCACGATGACGCTCGTTCTCGTCCATCGGTTGCAGGTTGTCGGCCATCAGGGAAAAGGTGCCGTGGGCCAGACGCTCGCGGTATTGCTCGCTGCGCACCTGATTGAGCAGATGCAGGGCCAGTACGCCGAGCACCGCTACCAGAATCAGCGCGGCGCACATGCCGCCATAGATGCGCAGGAAGATCGAATTCACAGGGGCTGGTCTACGCAGGCTTCAGGAACGAACAGGTAACCCTTGCTGCGAATGGTCTTGATCAGTCGCGGATGGTCCGGGTCGTCACCGATCTTCGGGCGGATCCGCGAAATGCGCACATCGATCGAGCGGTCCTGACCGTCATAACCGATGCCGCGCAGCGCCGTGAAAATCTCCTCGCGGGACAGAATCCGCCCGGCGTTGGCCACCAGCAGCCAGAGCAGATCGAACTCGGCACTGGTCAGCTCGATGCCATTGTCATGCAGCCACGCCTCACGCAGCGCGTTGTCGACAACCAGCGGGCCGAATTGCAAGCGACGGAGTTTTTCCGGGGGCGCGGGTTCGGGGGCTTCGCTACGTCGCAGCAAGGCCTGGATCCGCGCCAACAGCAAACGCGGACGCACCGGTTTGCACACGTAGTCGTCGGCGCCCATGTCCAGGCCCTGGATCTGGTCCATGTCGTCGGTGCGCGCGGTGAGCATCAGAATCGGTCCGTCGTAGCGATCACGAACCTTGCGGCAAATCGTCAGACCGTCTTCACCGGGGAGCATCAGGTCAAGGATCACCAGGTCCGGTTGCTCGGCGACAATCCGCGCCGCTGCCAGCGCACCGTTGCCTTCGATGGCAACCCGCAAACCGTTGCTTTCCAGGTACTCACGGGTCAACTCAGCCAGGCGCTGGTCATCCTCGACAATCAATACCTGCCAGGCTTCTTGCTCCACGGGTGACCTCTTTGCCAAACACTATTGAAGGAAGGCTCCACTCGTCTTTTTGTAATGATTGGAGTGGATAAGACTGCGTATGCAGTGCCCGATTGTAGCAATGCCTCCCCTTGAGAACACAAGCTGGCAAATGCACTCGGTAACAGCGTTTTTTTGTGATAGGGTTCGCGCCCGCAAAAATCCGCCCCTGGCTATTTTTCAAGGCGAAATTCGATGACAAACGGTCCACCCCAGCAGGGTCGCGGCCTACACGATGATTGGCAGTTTCATACACATTTTACGCACAGCTTTATCCACAGGTAGTACGTTGCAATCACCCCCCAAAACGCATTATCTTGTAGCTCGCGCTCAAAAAAACCCTACATGTAGGGTTTTACGTAGAAAACCAAACACAAATCAGACACCAAATTCAAGCGCTTTTATTGCCTCTGTCTGGTTGAACCAAACGTATTTTCAGAAGCCCAAACCGCACCCGCGGATGGCAACTGTTTTTCAGCCGAAAACGGCAAAAACGGTACGGGTGTTGCAGTCGATTACTGTCACCCAAACGGAATTCGGTTTTCAGCCCCAGGCTTGAGACCAAAGACTTCGGCAAGGAAGCGGTGCTCAACAGCCCCCCTTCCTGACTGTCCCGAAGTTGTTATACCCGGCGCTTGCCGGTTGTAGTGCTTCAGGACGGAACGGTGGGCACCTTCATGGTGCCCAAACAAACATAGAGAACGTGGAGACACCCATGCAAACCGACACAACTCGCGAGAACCCGCAGGGCACCGCGCCGATGGCCGCTGATTCGAATTCGGATCTGTCCGCCACCGCGCCAGGCCAACTGCGCGTGATCAAGCGTAACGGCACTGTCGTTCCTTACACCGATGACAAAATCACCGTCGCCATCACCAAAGCGTTTCTCGCAGTTGAGGGCGGCACTGCTGCTGCCTCGTCGCGAATCCACGACACCGTTGCCCGCCTGACCGAACAGGTCACCGCGACCTTCAAGCGTCGCATGCCATCGGGCGGCACCATCCACATCGAAGAAATCCAGGACCAGGTCGAACTGGCCCTGATGCGTGCCGGCGAGCAGAAAGTGGCTCGCGACTACGTGATCTATCGAGACTCCCGCGCCAAGGAGCGCGCCGCGCACACCCCGGTCGAAGAAACGGTCAATGCCCACCCATCGATCCGCATCACCCGTGCCGACGGCAGTCTGGCACCGCTGGACATGGGCCGCCTGAACACCATCGTCACCGAGGCCTGCGAAGGCCTGGAAGAAGTCGACGGCGACCTCATCCAGCGCGAAACCCTGAAGAACCTGTACGACGGCGTAGCCCTGAACGACGTCAATACCGCACTGGTGATGACCGCCCGCACCCTGGTGGAGCGTGAGCCAAATTACTCGTTCGTGACCGCCCGCCTGCTGATGGACACCCTGCGTGCCGAAGGCCTGGGCTTCCTCGGCGTCGCCGAGAGCGCCACTCACCACGAAATGGCCGACCTGTACGCCAAGGCCCTGCCTGCCTACGTCGCCAAGGGTGTGGAATACGAGCTGCTGAACCCTGAGCTGGCCAGCTTCGACCTGGAAAAACTCGGCAAGGCGATCAACCACGAGCGCGACCAGCAGTTCACCTACCTGGGCCTGCAAACCCTGTACGACCGTTACTTCATCCACAAGGATGGCGTGCGCTTCGAACTGCCACAGATCTTCTTCATGCGCGTGGCCATGGGTCTGGCGATCGAAGAGAAAGACCGCGAAGCCCGTGCGATCGAGTTCTACAACCTGTTGTCGTCCTTCGACTACATGGCTTCGACTCCAACCCTGTTCAACGCCGGCACCCTGCGTCCACAGCTGTCGAGCTGCTACCTGACCACCGTGCCGGATGACCTGTCGGGCATCTACCACGCGATCCACGACAACGCCATGCTGTCGAAATTCGCTGGCGGCCTGGGCAACGACTGGACGCCGGTTCGCGCATTGGGCTCCTACATCAAGGGCACCAACGGCAAATCCCAGGGCGTCGTACCGTTCCTGAAAGTGGTGAACGACACCGCTGTCGCCGTCAACCAGGGCGGCAAGCGCAAAGGCGCTGTCTGTGCCTACCTGGAAACCTGGCACATGGACATCGAGGAGTTCATCGAGCTGCGCAAGAACACCGGTGATGACCGTCGTCGTACCCACGACATGAACACCGCCAACTGGATCCCTGACCTGTTCATGAAGCGCGTCTTCGATGACGGCAAGTGGACCCTGTTCTCACCATCCGAAGTGCCGGACCTGCACGACCTGACCGGCAAGGCCTTCGAAGAGCGTTACGAGTACTACGAAGCCCTGACCGAGTACCCGGGCAAGGTCAAGCTGTTCAAGACCATCCAGGCCAAAGACCTGTGGCGCAAAATGCTCTCCATGCTGTTTGAAACCGGCCACCCATGGCTGACTTTCAAAGACCCGTGCAACCTGCGCAGCCCGCAGCAGCACGTTGGCGTGGTTCACAGCTCGAACCTGTGCACCGAGATCACCTTGAACACCAACAAGGACGAGATCGCCGTTTGCAACCTGGGCTCGATCAACCTGCCGAACCACATCGTCAACGGCAAGCTGGACACCGCCAAGCTGGCACGCACCGTGAACACCGCCGTTCGCATGCTCGATAACGTGATCGACATCAACTACTACTCGGTGCCACAGGCGAAGAACTCCAACTTCAAGCACCGTCCGGTCGGTCTGGGCATCATGGGCTTCCAGGACGCCTTGTACCTGCAGCACATCCCTTACGGTTCCGAGGCTGCGGTCGAGTTCGCCGACAAATCGATGGAAGCGGTCAGCTACTACGCGATCCAGGCGTCCTGCGACCTGGCTGACGAGCGTGGCGCGTACGAGACGTTCCAGGGTTCGCTGTGGTCCAAAGGCATCCTGCCGCTGGATTCGCAACAGATCCTGATCGAACAGCGCGGCCAGAAGTACATTGATGTCGACCTGAACGAAACCCTGGACTGGGCACCCGTGCGCGCCCGTGTGCAGAAAGGTATTCGTAACTCCAACATCATGGCCATCGCACCGACCGCGACCATCGCCAACATCACCGGCGTCTCGCAGTCGATCGAACCGACCTACCAGAACCTCTATGTGAAATCGAACCTGTCGGGCGAATTCACCGTGATCAACCCGTACCTGGTTCGCGACCTCAAGGCTCGCGGTCTGTGGGACTCGGTCATGATCAACGACCTGAAGTACTACGACGGTTCCGTGCAGCAGATCGAACGCATCCCGCAAGAGCTCAAAGCGCTCTACGCGACTGCATTCGAAGTGGACACCAAGTGGATCGTTGACGCGGCCAGCCGTCGTCAGAAGTGGATCGACCAGGCTCAGTCGCTGAACCTGTACATCGCCGGCGCATCGGGCAAGAAGCTCGACGTGACCTACCGCATGGCCTGGTACCGTGGCCTGAAAACCACTTACTACCTCCGTGCCCTGGCCGCGACCAGCACCGAGAAGTCGACCATCAACACCGGCAAGCTGAACGCTGTTTCCAGCGGCGGCAACCACGGTGACGACTCGGTCCTGGCCGCTCCAGCCGGTCCTGCTCCAGTGCCGAAGGCGTGCGCCATCGACGAGCCGGATTGCGAAGCTTGCCAATGACAGCCAGGTACAAATAAACGTATACATTAGACTGTAAAACACCCTCAACCCCCTGATAACAAAGGGGGTTGAGGGTTTGCAGCAGAAAATGCCCTTCTATACTTCCCACCCTGACATCACAGGTTCAGTCATGGGTGCTGGAAAAACACTCGATCTATTCGTGGTGCAAATGCTCGGAATCAGGGCGGTCAGTACCTATAGGTCGCCTGAATCGAAACTCCATTCGCACTGTTGTCGTAATTGGCGCTGTATGCAGGTTGAAGGCCG
This sequence comes from uncultured Pseudomonas sp., assembly GCA_964396695.1. Classification (GTDB taxonomy): domain Bacteria; phylum Pseudomonadota; class Gammaproteobacteria; order Pseudomonadales; family Pseudomonadaceae; genus Aquipseudomonas. Next base: position 13,195 of record CAYNGZ010000031.1, on the reverse strand, counting down.
GAGTCATTCGACTGCTTCACCGAGACTTTGGAATCCCAGAGATAACCGTATGCAAAGTCGATCGTCATATCGGAATTCGGCGAATAGCCCCCCCCCAGGGTCACGGCCTGGCGATTCCCAACCGGGATGCGCACACTGCGATCGGCATTCCGGATGGGCGACGGATCATAGGCGTAGCCTGCGCGCAGCAGCCATTGTTCGTTCAATTGATAGGCGGCGCCGACGGCAGTAGACCACGTGTCACGCCAGTTCATTTCTTCGGTCACAGTTCCTAGACCTGCTGCTTGGCCCACGGGGGAAAGACCGCTGTTGACTGCTTCAACTTTCTGGATCCGGCTCCAACGTTTCCAGGTGGTCCCCACGTATCCGGTCCAGCGACTGTTGAAATGATGGGTGATGGACGTGTCCACGGATTCGGGCATCGTGATGTCTATCTTGTTGTCATACTTTCCATCCAGCGGGATAACGCCAGGCGAGCCGCTAACCTCGGTGTGACCTTTGAGTTCATAGTCCACCTTCGAGTGATAGTTAATCCCCCAACTGGTGGTATCACTCAGGTCAAACAACACCCCGATGTTGTAACCAAGCGCCGTGTCATCACCTTTGATGGTGACCAGTGTGTCCTGCCCGTTATTCAGAGCGCCGGTGGCCAGGTAATTCTGAAGCTTCGCATTGAAATGGTTGATGGTCAGCCCGCCACCAATGGACACGTCATCATTGATTCGATAGGCAATGGTGGGCTGTAGGGTGATCTCCTTGGTCGTACTGTAGGAGCCATGGTAGCGACCCTGAAAACTGCTCTCGTAGTCGTTGATCAGGCCACTTGGTGCATACAGGCCCAGGCCAATCGAAAATCGATCGTCAAGCGGCGTCGACATATAGGCGAAGGGCACCACCCCCAACGGTACCGAGTCCCCTTTGTTCGTGCCTGGGGCACTGCTCTGCGCATCACTGATGTCGTCACTCACCGAGACGACCGCGGCACCGCCGGAAATCTCACTGCGCTTCAATTTGGTCAACCCCGCCGGGTTGCCAAAGATGGTGCTGGCGTCCAGCGCGGAAGACGACCTTCCTGCATAAGCAGTTCCCGCGCTGCTGGCACTTTGTTCGTTCAAGGCAATGCCATTGGCCCCTGCGCTTGTGGACGCGCCGAGTATTGCCGCGGCACCTGCGAATTTGATCCAGGCAGACACTTCACGCACAACGGAGAGACACGGGATTGCACGGTTGCTCGGTTTCATTTCCCACCTCGTATTGTTGTTATTGATTGGTGCGCAGGCAAAGCTTCGCCTTCCGGTGCACTGGGAAGTGCCGGTTGGTGTTCATCGACGTTGTGAAAAAGGCCCGGGCTAACTATTACCAGGGCAGTAGTACCGAACTTATGAGGTGAGGATCATTCGAGCCACTCCACTTGAAAGCTATAGCGACCAAGAAGGAGGGCCAGGGACTCTTGTTCACTCCCGGCCCGGATACGTGCGACTAACCCACGTTGCTCATGCTGAATCACCTCAATGGCAATGTTCTTCAGACACATGCGATCCACATCTTGTCGGACTACCCTGGCCACTTCGCGCTGCTGCAAGGCGGGCTTGAAGATCTTGCCCACCGCCGTCAATGGCAAGGCTTCGAGGATTTCGATCCGCTTGGGAAAGGCCGCCCGCTCACTGATGTGTCGCTGAGCAAACTGTTCAAGCTCTTCGACGGTACAGTCGTGGTGTGGTCGCAGTTGCACGTAGGCGACCGGCACCTCACCCGAATACGCGTCCGGGCTACCAATGGCCGCCGCCAATGCCACTGCTGGATGGGCTTGCAGAGCCTCCTCGATTTGTTTGGGATCGATATTGTGACCGCCGCGGATGATCAGCTCCTTTTTGCGCCCGGTCAGCCAGAAGTAGCCATTTTCATCCTGGCGACCCAGATCGCCCGTATTCAGCCAACGCTGACCATCGATCTCGATCCACAGGCCGCGGTTATGACTTTCATCAACGTAACCCTCGAACAGGTTCGGACCCGTGATCGTGATCAGGCCAATTTCGTCGGTGTCGGCGTCGCGCAGATACGCTCCAACGTCATCGAGCATGACTGCGCGCATATCCTGGTAGGCAATCCGTATACCGATGGAACCGATGTAGCGCTCACCATTGGGCGGATTAACCGAAGAGACGCACGCGCCTTCCGTGAGTCCATAACCTTCAAGGATCTTCACCCCGGTTCTCCCTTCGAACTCTCGGAACAGTTCGACCGGCATAGGCGCGGCACCACACATGGCATAGCGAAGGCTTGATAGGTCGCGGCCTTCCAGCTCGTTTTGCAACAGTGCGGAATAAACGGTTGGGACGCCGGAGAAGAAGTTAATGCCGAAATGCTCAACCATCTCCCAGAAGCGTGGGAGCACTCCCTCACTGCGGTAACCCTGCGGGGTACCGAGGATGACATGATCACCTTGGGTCCAGGGCATCAGACCGGTTACCAACTGCGCATTCACGTGGAACAGTGGCAATCCACAAAAAATGACCTGGCCACTCCCACGTGGTTGCATGTGTCTAGCTATGGCCCACGCGTTAAAGACTTCCGCCCCATGGGTACGCATCGCTATCTTGGGTAGTCCGGTGGTACCGCCGGTGCAGAAGTATGATGAACGCTCCTCAGGGCGGAATTGCCGGGCGCTCTTCAGGTGCGTGCAAGGCTGAGCGTCCATCAACATCCGTAATTCATGAATCGTGGCCCCGCTGTGCAACTCACGTTCTTGTTCTGCCAGGGATGCAAGGGATTCATGCTGAGCTTCCTCAACATAGGGGCCCATACCCACCCAAACGACGTGCTTGATCTCGGGCAGTTGATCCAGCTGCGAGGCCAACTTGGGCCACAGGTCGCTGCCCGGCGTCGGTGCGAGCGTTACCACTACGCTGGCCTTGGCGGCCCGTAGCAAGGCCGCTATCTGTTTCGCTTCTTGCAGCGGATTGATCGCCATGACGACACCCGCCGCTTCACCGCCCCAGATGGTGAAGTGAGTTTCCGGCAGGTTGGGCAGGATGAAGGCCAGCACTTCACCCGGGGTAATGCCCAGGTCATGAAAGGCATTCGCCGCGCGAGTGATATCTTCGACGAGTTCGGCATAGGTCCAATGGTGGGTATTCCTGAAACTAGATGCTTCGGCGAAGAAACTCAGCGCGGGTGCATTGGGAGAATGTTCGGCTGTGCGTGTCAGTGCTTCATAGGTGCTGGAAGCCAAGCCACGCTCCGTCAGTGGGACCTGCTCGATATTCTCAATGTCGTTCAGCGATCGCACCATCATTGTCAGGCTTCCTCTACAACTCGGTTGCGTTGCACACCTAGGTCGATCACGCCATCGGCACTGCGAATGCGCGCCTCGACAACGTCTCCTGCCTTGAGATATTGCGTGCGTCCTTCCTGTGCCTTGAGGAATAGCTTCCACTTGGTGGCTTCTGGCATCAGGGCTGCAACGCGTTGTTTGGTGGGTGAAGGGATGGTCAACGCGCAACCCGCCGGGGTACCGGTGGCGATCAGGTCGCCGGGCTCGAGGTTTTGCACGGAAGAGAGTTCGGTCAGAGTTTCAGCGGGGCCATACACCAGGTTGGCCGTGCTATCGCTTTGGCGGACTTCGCCGTTGACCGTGAGGCGCAACTGCAATGCTTTCAGGTAATGCATGTCCTGGGCGTCCAGCAGGCAGAGGTAAGGGCCGACCGGTCCAAAGGTGCGGAAACTCTTGCCCTTGTAGAACTGCATCTGCGGGATCTGAATGTCGCGTGCCGAGTAGTCATTGACAATGACCACGCCGGCAATGAACTCGTGCAGGTTGGCGTCGGTGACGGTCACTGCGCTGCTGATGACGCGCTTCATCACCAGCCCGAGTTCGATCTCATAGTCAAGGAAACGGACGGTGCGCGGCTTGATCAGGACACTGTCTGCGGCCACCAGGCAACTGGTCGCCTTAGTGAAGATCATGTTGTATTTCTTCGCATCCGGGTCCATGCCCGACTCGATCATGTGCTGTCGATAGTTGGCTCCTTGGCAGACGAACTGTTGATTACGGGTCACCGGCGACAGCAGCTTCACTTTGTGCGCCTCCAGCTGAGTACCGTTCAGTTGTGCGAGGTCAGCAACAGTGTTCTGGCGGATGAAGTCACCCGTGGTTTCAAAGGTACCTGGGACAACGGTGATACGGTCTTGGCGCAGCACGCCCCAGTGGATACCGTTCTCAAACTCAAAGCGGACTACGTGTACAACAGACATTGAAGGTACTCCTGGAGCAGCGTTTGTCCCGCGCTCGATGGCGCGAGAACTGTGATGTTGTTCTGAGGGTGGGCTGGCAACGATGTAGACCCACGCACTGCCCGCAATCAAAGCGCTGGCTTTGAGCACGTCACGCCGGCCATACCGTGTAGCGTTGCCCGACATGGCGGCGCTCTACCCGAACATCCGCATCAGCGAGATCAACTTGCGAAGGGTCAAGTCCGGGCTGCGCCGCAGGTTGCGGATCAACGCTCGCACATTGCTGAAGCTCATCCTGGGTTTGGTAAAACTCTTGGGCATGCGCTGCCCCCACTGCGCCATTGCCTCAGGGCTCACGGGATGGATGCCTGTAGGTTGTAGGGCGGTAAAAATATCCCCGTCGCAGTAGTGCTCGTGTTTATCACCCCAAGGGTCTTGCCAGTAGTCGAAGATCTGACTACCCAAGATGTGCCGGCCGATTCCCCACGAGTGCTCCCAACCCCGCTCGCGCAGGACCCGTTGCCCCATGCCCACCGCGTCGGCATCGACGACCTCATAGGCGCTATGGCTGTAGGTCGCCATGAACCCCTGCGCGATCGCCAGCGTGTGGTGGTCCGCTGGCTTTTCACCGAGATCCAGGCGCATGAAGGCGACGATGGGAGTGCCATCGGGGAGTACCTGTATATCGCTGGGGATGAAGCCGAAATGCTGGGTGTACCAGGCACAGGTCGCCTGATAGTCGGCCACTTCAATGACGATGTGCCCCAGTTTGATCACTTCAGGTGGTGCAATGGGTGGGCGCTGCGTGGCGTTGATTCGCGGTTGCTCTTGCGCCAGATTCCAAGCAAGTGGCGCCCGGTGTTCCAGGCTTTCACTGGGCATCTGGTCGTAAACGGCTTCGACGGTAAAGCCGGAAGGATCGGTCAGTCTGACGTAGTGCCCGCCGCCCGGGTGGGGCGCGGCCTCGACCGTCGATGCACCTGGAATTTGCGTAAGCTTTTCCAGGTCCTTGCGCGATCGGACCGCCAAACCGAACCCGACAAAGCCTGCCTTTTCTGCTCGGTGTACGCGGTAACAATAGGCAGTTGCCTCAGTGCCACGCAGGTACAGCGTATCGGCGTTCTGATGGCTGACGGTCAGGCCGAAGTCCGTCAGGAAACGAGCCGCTTCCTTCAAGTCCGGCCGTTGAAAAATCAAATGAGTCAGCCCTTGGGCCTTGACCGTCGGTTGCGGATGCCTGGCAGGCTGTGGCGTTGCCAACTGGGGCATTTCATTTTTGCTGTTCATTGTTCTTGTTTTCCAGTTTTTCAGGGCAAAGCGATCCCTGAACCCCTGAAAACTCCAGGGGTTTGTTCGTTATTTCGATTACCGCGCTAGTCGATTGGAGGAAGTGCAGGCAACTCTACGGTCGCCAACGCTTTCGCCTCCTCCAGAGGCACACCCAAGGCTCGCAGCACGAGTTCGGCTGTGTCAGCTCCCGATTCGCGCCATGTTTTGTGCCCTTCCAGAACCAGGAAAATCGAGCCGAGGACGCTGCTCGATATCAGTGTCAGCACCGAGAGCAATTGCTCTTGCTGAAACAGGTACCGACCGGTGGAAAGCCCACTCAGAAGATCCGTCGTCGCCTGACTGGAAAACATTTCACGCAGCGAAGCGTTGCTCATGGCGAACTTATGAATGAATGCCCCCCAGTGGGAGTCTTCGTGCGCTCGACGGATGAAAAATCGGATTCCGTTGGCCAGGCGTTGAGCAGGATCGGAGAGGGAGTCGAAGCTCTTGTTGACCCGTTCATGCATTTCTCTCGCGAGATGGCTGGCGACTGCTTCGAACAGGCCTTCCATGCTCTCGATGTTGCTATACACCGTGCCGCGTGCCACCCCTGCCTCCTGCGCAAGGTCGAGGATGTTCACTTGCGAGGTACCTTTCTGCGCGAACAGGCGAAAGGCGGCTTGATGAATACGGCGCTGTGTCGGGTTTAGGAGTTCCACGGTCTCTCTCCACGATTGCCTATGAGCCAATTGAACACTCGTGTTCGATTTGAGTCAATCTAGTTTTTGGAATGAAAAGCCTATTTATTCAGTAAAATTCGCAATTTCCCGCTATTCAGCTGATCTACAAAAGGTAGACGAGGCGATTGGGCATGTTTCCGACGTCTGCTCACCGACAAAATTGAACATTAATGTTCAGATTTGTTGGGATTGGGCAGTCGTTGATGACTCATTCAAAGCCCTAGCCCCAGATAGACCGACGCAGCCCGAGGAATTGCCCTTTGAATGAATATCGCCATGCTTTATGCAGATCAATCATCCCGGGCGGCAGCTGTTGGCTTCAATGGGCCAGCCGGCAAGAGGACCCTGCCCAGCCAGTGGATGGCAGGTCACAACACCGCAGTAGAGTCCATTGTCGTCCGCTGGAAGAACAAGGTGCTGGCGTCACTGGCTGTCGCCTCGTTGATCAAGAAGCAGCTTGGCCTGCTGAGCCAAGGGAAGCGGACACGACCTGGCATGTCACCGCTCATGGCGCTGATCAGCAGTCAGCTGAAATCTCGACGTCAGGCGAAGCGCTATCGACAATGGATTGATAACGCCTGACAGATACAGATCAAGAAAGACACCAATCAGACGGGTAGTGGCTTTGCGGCGATTTCCCGGGCTTTGGCAGGCGTTACGCCGAGGGCCTGGAGAATCATTTCGCAGACCCGCACATCATGCTCCACCACGGCACGGCCCTCGACTACGGAGCGCATCGCTCCGGTGGTGCACGACAGGACCAAATCCAGGGCGACCCCTTCATCCTCATAAGCCAAGGTGCCTGCACGCAGCCCGTCACGCAGATCGCCAAGCACATGGGCAGCCAGACGCGAGCGCATGGCCTGGTCGAAATGAATGATGCGCAGCAATGCATTCGCCCATTGGTGGTCAGTCGCAGCCCGACATACAAACATGCGTACACCAATCGAAAGCCGCTGTGCGCCACACTGCACATCCGCGTTCAGGACGGCAATGGCGTCAGAAAACTCCGCGGCCATGGCAATGCCCACTGCTTCGAAGACTTCGTCGCGCGTTCGGAAATAGTTGTAGATGGTGCCGTTGGATACCTCTGCCTCCGCGGCTACCTCGAGCAGTGTGATTTCCCCCGCCTCCTTACGTGCGACCAGGCGCAATGCCGCGTCCATCAGTCCACGACGGGTGCGCGCACGCTTCTTGTGTCCCCGGGTGAGAGGTTCTGGTGCCGCGGCTTCTAAAGGAGGTGTGGGGGAATGCATGATCAAGCTCGTAATCCAATCGGCTCGTTGGTGGTAATGGAAGCGCGGTCAGCAGTGGCGTCATCACTCATCAGCAGGTCCCGGCAGTCTTGAAGGAGTCTGCTGACCTCCGTGTCAGGGGCGTGGTGCATGATGATACGGTCAGGACGAACGGCGACCAGTGTTCCTTTCGTAGCTAGCGGCAGGATCTCATGGTTCATGTCTTCGATGAAGTCACAACGGCCGCTGGAACGTAGGCCGCGAGGTCTGACCTCGAGGAAGTGGCCCCCCATCTTTTCCCAGGCAACGATCTGATCGGTGGATAGCAGTGATAACGGGTCAATGCCGAACCCCACCAAAGTCAGGTTATCTCCCAGGGCATCGTCACTCAGCGTGATCTGCTTTTGCAGGGTGCGAACCCAGGCTTGGGGAAACAAGCTGCCACGTACCAGCTTGTCACCTCGCCGATGCTGTACGAACAAACCGTGCTTGAAGGTGTTTTTCGGCTTGATGTCCAACTGCTCGAAATACCTTCTGGTGGCGGGAGTCAATCCCAGCATGCGCATCAATCCATGGATGAAGAACGCTGCAATCTTGTTCTTGGGCATCACCAGACGGCCCATCATTTTTGCCAGGTTGATCATTGCCTGAGCATGCGGGCGGCGTTCAACGTCATAGGTGTCGAGTATCGCGGGCGCGGCGTAGCCACGTAGGACCCACGCCAGCTTCCAGGCCAGGTTGGCCCCATCCCGAAGGCCCGCTACGAGACCTTGCCCGACGAAGGGAGGGGTGATGTGTGCGGCGTCGCCAACGAGAAACGTACGCCCTTTACTGAACCGGTTGCAGCATCGAGCGTGGAATCGATACACCGCCTTGCGCTCGATTTCCAGTTCCAGCGGATTGACCCAGGGGGCTATGAGCCGGGCGATACTTTCTGGGCTTTCCAACTCCTCTCGTGATTCGCCGGGTTGCAGCATGAATTCCCAGCGTTCCCTGCCACCGGGAGCGGGCATGTGCGGCGTGGGCCGCCGCGGATCACAGATAAATTCAATGTGTTCAATGGCTGACTGATGCCGATTCTTGGCATCGACAATCAGCCAATCCTCAGCATAGGTTTGCCCTTCAAATTCCTGGCCGATCAGCGCCCTGACCCGAGAGCTGGCACCGTCTGCACCAATCAGGTATTGGGCGCGAACAGCATGCGAGTCCCCATTCTCATCCCGCACAGTAGCGACCACGCAATCCGCTTCCTCAACCAGACTTTCCAGCTCAAAACCACCCAGGCTGGTCACTGATTTCAGTCGGGAAACCTGGCCACGCATCGCGCGTTCCAGATCGGGTTGATAGAAGGTCACAAGCTTGGGATGGCCGTCGATGCATCCTTCGGTATTGGCGCGACCAAATTGGCCGAGGACCGGAGAGTGCATCTTCACTTCAGGGACCACGATCTTCTCGAAAGCGTCCTCTGACAATCCGGCCAATTGCAGGATGCGCAGGGCCTCGTTGTCCAGGGCAATGGCACGAGGCATCAGTACGATGTCGTGGAGCTTGTCCAGCACCAGGGTAGTAACCCCGTAGCGGCCGAGCAGCGCCGCAACTGTCACACCTACCGGGCCATTACCGACGACCAGCACGTCGACGATGGAGGGAGGCAATCCGGAATCTTTCTTGTTGTTGTTCATCTCTCGAGCCCTTGTTGTGATTGAAATCGTGAGGCGCATAGGTCTCATCGTCAGGCAGAATCACGGTAAGAAAAAATGATGGATATTTCAATATTGATGTATTTGTCATAATTATTTGAGATCATTGAAAAGCCGTGATGTGGTCGAACGAACCAGCACAGAGGCCAGGTGTTACTGGCCGCATTCAGGCAAACAAGGCTCGTGGCATGAAGTTTTGGGTACACCAGTTTCCGACCGACGACGCTTGGCGTCCGGGTCGATCAGGGGTGTCATGGGAACAGTGGCCCATGACTAAAGCGCGTCACTGCGAGGGACCGAGGCTAGATCGAAGACGATCGATACCGTGCGAATTTTCAGCACCATGTTTTAAGTTTTCAGGAATTACCCGTGGCCCGTCCTCTGCCCCATCCAACCCCCGTCCTGCTGGGCTTCGGCGAGTTCGAGCTCGATGAGGCCAACGCTTGCTTGTTCCGCGCCGGGCAAGCGGTGGCTTTGGCGCCGACCCCGTTCCTGTTGCTATGTGTGCTTGCCCGCCAGCCGGGGTCACTGGTATCCAAGGATGCTTTGCTGGATGCGGTGTGGGGACATCGGTTTGTCAGTGATTCAGTCCTGAAAACGGCCATCAGTGACCTGCGCAAGGTTTTGGTCGATGACCCCAAGCACCCTCGTTTTATTGAGACGGTCTCTAGACGCGGCTATCGCTTCATCGCCGTTTCCCCCCTTGCTGCTTCGGTGTCTGCTGCATCCACGGTGGTTCCGCCAACCGACATACCTCACTTGCCGTCGTTCATCGGTCGCATTGCCGAAGTCGCCAGACTTCAAGGGGCGTGGGAGCGGGTTAGTGGCGGTCAGCGGGCCGTAGTTTGGCTAGCTGGAGAACCGGGGATCGGCAAGACCACATTGATCGAGCATTTTCTTGCCGGCCTTAGCGGCATCGCCTGCGCACGTGGCCATTGTATGGAGCACTTTGGCACCGGCGAACCGTACCTGCCGGTACTGGAGGCGTTGGCCGACCTGTGCCGCAGCGAACCGACCCTACCGGCGTTATTGCGCGAAGTGGCACCCACCTGGCTGTTGCAATTGCCCTGGCTGAGTAGCACGCAGGAGCGTGACGCATTGCGGCGTGAACTGGCCGGTGTCGGCCCGGAACGCATGCTGAGGGAATTTGGTGAATTGTTGGACCGCTACACAGAGCTGCGCCCGCTGTTGCTGGTGACCGAAGACCTGCATTGGAGCGACCGGGCGACGGTTCAGCTGATTAACTACATGGCCCGCCGCCGTGGCCCCGCACGGCTCATGTGGCTGTCAAGCTTTCGCCTTGCCGAAGTGGTGGCGCTCGACCACCCGCTCAGTTCAATGCGCCATGAACTTCGTTTGCAACGCCTGTGCGAGGAAGTGGTGCTCGACCCATTTTCCGAAACTGAAGTCGCCGACTTTGTGGCGCTGCGTTCAACCTCACTGGCACGCGATGAAGCCTTCGTGCGCGCCCTGCACGACCGGACTGACGGCGTGCCGTTGTTCGTTTCCTCAATCATCAGTGAAGTGATGGATGCAAAAGAGGACGAAACCACCATCGAAGCTCGGCTGGCCGATCTGGCGGTTCCCGACAACCTTGCGGCCATCATCGATCACTACATTGCCAAGCTGGCTCCCGAGCAACGAACACTTCTCTGCGCGGCTGCGGTGTGCGGGTCCGATTTCCGGACTGAGACGGTTTCGCTCGCCCTCAAGCGCAATCTCTCTTCGGTGATCGGCGCCTGTGAGGACCTGATGCGTGAGCAGGTATGGCTCACACAATCGCGGGTACCCGATGCTGACGAAGCGGTAGAGCTGCCTTACTCGTTCCGCCATGCCCTTTTTCGCCAGGTGCTTTACGACCGCACGCCGCGTTCGTTGCGCATCGATCTCCATCGACAGGTTGGTACTGCCCTCGAGCGTGAGCGCACCGCCGGTGCACCGGTTGCGGCTTCGGAACTGGCGATGCATTTCGACCGTGCTCGGCTGCCGATGCTCGCGCTGCGTTATTACGCCGAGGCCGCAGAAGCCGCGCTACTGCACTTCAGCCCGGACTTGTGCATCGGCCTCACCGAGCGTGGCTTAATCCTGCTTATGCAGGCCCCCGGCGGGACGGAGCGCGATACGCTCGAAATTACCTTGGCCACGTTGCAGGGGGTTTCGGCCTTCCACATGTTCGGTGTCGGCAGCAAAGCCAAGGGGGCTTTCGAACGGGCTTACACGTTGCTCGCGGATGTACCCGAGCACCCCATGCGCGGTCGCCTTCTGCACGGATTCGGCTATCTGCTCGGTCTGCGCGGCGACTATTTGCAGGCTTTGGAAGTGGCTGAGCGGGCTGAAGCTCTCTCCCTGAACGCTAACGATCAGGAGCTCATGCTGGCAGCGTGCATCGTTCAGGGTGAGGTACATCACCTCCAGGGCCGCACGAAAATGACACGCAGCTGGTTAGAGCGCGCCCTTGCGATTGCCGAGCCGCTAGATATTGGGACAAACGAGATATTTGCGACTGATCCCCAAGCCATGCTGCACGGAATGCTGGCCATCGAGCTGGTGCGGTCTGGCCTGATTGAGCAAGGGCGCAACCATATGCAGCGGGCGCGAACCCGCGCTCATATGCTTCGACAACCTATGACAGGGCTAGTCGCAACCTGGCAGGAGGTGTTGATTGAGGTACGACTGGGAAACCCTGTGCGGGTGGCAGAGCTGGCTGACAGCATGCAAAAGCTCGTCGTTGAGTATTCGCTCGCACTCGGTCGTACGGCATGTCGCTGGTGGCGCGGGTGGGCCGACGCGCGCAACGGGGCGCCGCGAGATGGCTACAGGCAAATCCGTGAGGCTTACGAGGATCACACGGGACTCGGTATGCGCTCCGGTGCCAGCGAAGTACTCGGCTACGCCGCCGAGGCACTGCTCCTGGGGGGTGATTACCACCAAGCCCCAGTCGAATTTCAGGGAACATTTTGGGATGGTAGGGAACCTGGTGAACGTGTATACCTGCCGCAGCTGTTGCTGCTGGAGTCCGCGCTCGCGCGAGTTCAGGGGCGGTCAGACGCCAGCAACGCGGCGGTGCGGCGTGCGATTGAGGAGGCGCGCGCCCAGGAAGCATCATGGTTGGAGCTGCTCGCACTGGTTGAGTTGTGTGAGTACCACGATGCCGCGCCAGAGGATCACCAGGCATTGGCAATGTTGATTGATCAATTGCCCGAAACGCACGGAACCGAACAGGTAAAACGTGCACGCTCGCTGCTTGAGGCTGCCAAGCGGGCTTGAAGTGACGCTTGTGGGAGCGAAGGTGATCCGACCGAAGTCTGACCTTTTGCTTACGACTCGCCCCAGGGGGACGGCTTACGCTGGCATCGAACCTTCTTGATCCCCAGGTCTGCGATGAGCCTCAACCCTGAATCCAAATACCCGAGCCGCCGCGCATACGTCGTCAAGCTGCGCAGTGGTGCCGGACCGGACGCCCTGGCCGGCCGCTTGGAAAACCTGGTCACCGGGCGTCAGCGCGAGTTCTCGTCCGCCGAAGAGTTGCTGGAGTCGCTCGGCGCGGATCTGGCGACAGCAGCCGGTGAGCAGGCGATAGACAGCGACGGTGAATGATCCTTTCCATCATCGACAGACAAAGCGCATCGCGACCGAACGCTGACGGTTCGCTGACGACTTTGCCTACACAGTCCCCCTACGCTGACGCCACCTCGAACTACACGAGTCCATTTCTAATGCTGCGACCTTCCACCCCCCATCCGCTGCCTTGCCATGCCGGTGGGACAACCTTGCAACGTACCAAGTGCCCGACCGCGTTTGCCATGGCGGCTGCGTTGGCCACGTCGATCGCCTTCGCCCTTTCTGGCTGCTCCACACCGGTCCTCAAACCCTCGGTCGACGTGCCAAGCAACTTCGCCGCCAGTACGGCGTCCGAGATGGAGCCCGAGGCGGCCTGGTGGGAGGTCTACCACGAGCCATTTCTGACGGACCTGGTGCGTCCAGGCCCGCGGGAGAATCGCGACGTTAAGTTTGCCGC
>CAYNGZ010000030.1:0-26344 GCA_964396695.1 uncultured Pseudomonas sp. | reverse complement strand
GAGCTGCTCGGCAATGTCGCGGTTGGAAGCTCCCTGCGCCAGCAGCAGCAGCACCTCCCGCTCGCGCTCAGACAGGGCATCAAGGGGCGATTCCTGGGGGCGCACCAACTCACGCAAGAGGCGCGAGGCAATGGCCGGCTGAATGAAGACCTCGCCGGCATGCACGCGGCGGATGGTGTCGATCAGGTCCGTGGCCGGGGCATCTTTGAGCAGATAGCCCACGGCACCGGCATTCATGGCCGCTTCCAGGTGATCCGGGCTGTCATCCATGGTGAAGAACACCACTTTCAGGGCCGGCAGGCGCTGTTGAAGAATCTGTGCCGCACCCAACCCGTTGAGTACCGGCATGCGGATGTCGAGGATGACGATGTCGGGCAGCAGTCGCTCGCACAGGTCCACCGCTTCCTGACCATTACGGGCCTGGCCGACCACATCGAACTGTGGATGGCCAGCCAGCAATGCGACGAAGCCGGTGCGGGTGACCTCATGGTCGTCGGCCAGAACCAGACGCAAGGCTTGAATCATTGAGTGGTTCCATCATGGTCAAAGGGTACGGTGACACGCAGTTGTGTTCCGCATTGCGCACCGCTGACGCACGTGAGCCGTCCGCCCAGCAGACTCGCGCGCTCTTGCATTGCCGCCAGGCCCAGGTGCCGAGTGCCGCCGGTGTCGAGCGGTTGCTCCATGGAGAACCCTTTACCGTTATCGTCCACCCGCAGTGAAATGTGCTCTTCGTGCAGTTCCAGCGCCAGTTCTACCTGGCTGGCGTGGGCATGTTTGAGAATGTTATTGATCCCTTCCTGGGCAATCCGGAACAGGGCGATCTCCACAGCGCCAGGCAAGCGTGCTTCGCAACGCGCAGACCAGTGCACGATGATCCCGGTCTCACGCAGGCGATCCGCCTCTTTATCGAGCGCCGTCAGCAAGCCGAAATCGTCGAGTACGGTGGGGCGCAGACCTCCGATCAGTTGCCGGCCTTCACCTACGCAACGCTGGGCCAGTTTCAGAATGGTGTGCAAATCTGCGCCTAACGCATCGGGCAGTGGCGGGCAGCGACCGGCAAAACCTTGCAGACGCTGATGCAGTCCGGCAAGGGTTTGGGCCAGACCGTCATGCAGGTCGTAGGCCATGCGTTTGCGCTCGTCTTCCTGTGCCCGGAACAGCCGGTTGACCAGATCCGACAGGGTGCGATCCCGGGACTTCAGCGCCGTCAGCAGACGATCATTTTCAAGGTGCGCGGCCAGCAGGGTAGCGAGCAGTTGCAGGGATTCGATGTCTTCGTTGTCCGGTGCATTGATGCTAACGCTGTTGGCCAATACCAAGGTACCAAAGGTTTCGCCATCGCCGCCGCGCAAGGGCAGCCGCAGCACATTGGACAGGACCGCACCCGGATGTTCATGCCAGCGCGGCAGGCGCATCGAGGTGTCCGCGAGGCAGTCCAGACTGCTCAAGCGTTCTTGACTGCCCTGACTGGCGGTTGTCTTGACCTGCGCATCGGCGTCCCATTCCAGCAGGACCCCGTGGTCCATCGCAAGGAAGGCGCAGGCCCGGGCCAGCACGCGCTCACGCATGGTTTCAGGGGGGAGGTGAGTCAGCTCCTGTCCGGTGTCCACCAAAAGCCGCAGGCGCGCCGCGCGACTTTGCGATTGCCGATACTGGGTACGAATGGCCAAGGCACTGCCGGGGTCATGAGGTGGGTTTTGCATGGCTTGGCTCCGGCGCTGACGCGCGCCCGTTTAGGCGAGAGCGCCATTAAACCTTGTAAACGGGGCAGGGGCTATCTGCCGAATGGCATAGGCAAATAACTCCGGTTGGCCGATGGAGGACGGCGTGTCGATCGGCAAAGTGGGCTCATCAAACACCACAGGAGAGTTGCAATGAAATTGAAGACCTCGGCCATCGCTCTGTTGGTTGCCCTGACCGCCCCATTGGCCCAGGCCGTCGAAACGGCCCCCTATGTTTACAACACCGTAGCCGAACAGCCCGCAAACGTGAAGGATCGTGAAATTGCAGGTCTGTTCGACCGTTGGAACAGCGCTCTGAAGACCGGCAACGCTCAGAGCGTGGTCGACCTGTATGCGCCGAACGCGGTGTTGCAGCCGACGGTTTCCAATCAGGTGCGTACCACGCCAGCACAGATCAAGGACTACTTTGATCATTTTCTGGCGCTCAAACCGATAGGCCAGATCAACTACCGCGAGATCCGCCAACTGGGGGACAACGTGGCCATGGACAGCGGCGTGTACACATTTACCCTGACTGAGGCCACGGGCAAGACGCGTGCGGTGCAGGCTCGCTACACCTTCGTCTATGAGCAAGTTGACGGTCAGTGGAAGATCCTGAACCACCATTCTTCGGCGATGCCGGAAGCGCAGGTGAAGCACGCCGGAAAATGACCAGGGCAATACGATCGATCTGACGGGACGTGTGCAGGCCGGACGTGCGCCAGAGAAATCAGCCGTCCGGCTCGGCCGTACAACTCATTTCCCCTGAGCCTGGCTTCTGGAAAAGGACCACGTAGCCGTCTTGCCAGAAGCTGTAGTTCCCTTGGTCATCCTTGCCAGTGTATTGGGTCCCCGAATCACTTGGCACCTGGCTCAGGGTGATCGAGGTGTTTGCCCATTTCAGGTACACGACCCCAGGCTGTGTGCTAAAGAAGGTGGCGGCAATCAACGCGTTAAACCCGGTACAACGAAAGGCCAGGGGGCCTTCGGTGAGCCTGTCCGGGTCCTTGGTTCTCACAATTGCCGAGCCCTGGCGTAGCTGATGCGCGCGTTCGGCATAACTTCGGATCGTGCATGCCTTGGGCGCAGGTTCCGAGGCACACCGATTGCGGGCTTCGATCCAGAACTGTTGGTCGATCAGGACTTTGTCAGGACGCGGTTCTGAATGTTCATCCGTGAGCGCCAGGCGATAAAGACGCGTGAGCTCGATATCCATCTGCGCCAGTTGCGGATCGCGGCAGATAATCTTTTCGATGGATGCCCTTGCCTGGGCGCAGTCGAAGCTGGTTTTGAACGTTGGCGAAGGAGGTGCAGCATTTGCGCAGGTGCTCGTCGCCGCGCACACGCTGGCAGCGAGCAGACAGGCGAAAAGGGACTTGACCGTTTTCATGTTGGCTTCACCCAGATCATTACGTGATGCCCGGATTGCCGTGGGACCTATCGATCCGTTGAACAGTCATTCGTTCGCATTGAGTGTACTGAACTTTATACTGCTCTCTCCATGATTATTGTGCTGAGCTGCATCTGCCAGCCCCCATCTATAGCCCTTGGGTCGCGTCCCGGATTATTCCGGGCCACCGCATGGCTTGTGCAATGTTGCGTACAAATCCATGGTGAGGCGCTCCATGACCTCATCGAATGGCACAACCACTTGTTCATCATCATAGCGCCGGTCATGGACAGCCGGCTGGCGAATGACGGGGGAGGGAGGTGAAATCAAGCGAACAGACTCAACGCTCCTGAATAGCGGGGAAGGGAGCACGTCTGAGTTTCGAATCATCTGGGGTGACCGCTGACTCTTGCCCCTAAAGTGTCGCGTGCGATCTGGCTGGAAAACGGGATAATAGCGGCCAATTTTTTGGCTCGTCATTCTGGTAATCCCTCATGGAAATCAAGGTCAACTTTCTCGACAACCTGCGACTTGAAGCCAAGTTCGACGACTTCACGGTGGTGGCTGATCAACCGATTCGCTACAAGGGCGATGGTTCGGCGCCGGGTCCGTTCGATTACTTTCTGGCTTCGTCGGCGCTGTGTGCGGCCTATTTCGTTAAGTTGTATTGCGAAACCCGCAATATCCCGACCGATAACATCCGCCTGTCGCAGAACAACATCGTTGACCCGGAGAACCGCTACAACCAGGTCTTCAAGATTCAGGTCGAATTGCCGGCGGATATCTCCGACAAGGATCGCCTGGGTATTTTGCGTTCCATCGACCGCTGCACGGTGAAAAAGGTGGTGCAGACCGGGCCTGAGTTTGTGATCGAGGAAGTGGAAAACCTGGATGCCGACGCCCAGGCATTGCTGATGCCTGCTGCGAATTCCAGCGCGAGCACCTACATTGCGGGCAAGGATCTGCCGTTGGAACAGACCATCGCCAACATGTCGGGCATCCTGGCCGACCTGGGCATGAAGATTGAAATTGCATCGTGGCGCAATATCGTTCCCAACGTGTGGTCGCTGCATATCCGTGACGCGCACTCGCCGATGTGCTTCACCAATGGCAAGGGCTCGACGAAGGAGGGCGCACTGGCATCGGCGTTGGGCGAATTTATCGAGAGACTGAACTGCAACTTCTTCTACAACGATCAGTTCTGGGGTGAAGAGCTCGCCAATGCACCGTTCGTGCACTACCCGGACGAGCGCTGGTTCCAGCCGGGCCGTAAAGATGCGCTACCGACCGAGATCCTCGACCCGTACTGCCTGAAGATCTACAACCGCGACGGCGAACTGCGCGGCTCACATCTGTTCGATACCAACTCCGGCAATGAAGAGCGCGGCATTGTTTCGCTGCCGTTTGTACGCCAGTCGGACGGCGAGGTGGTGTACTTCCCGTCGAACCTGATCGAAAACCTGTTTCTCAGCAACGGTATGAGCGCTGGTAACACGCTGGCCGAAGCGCAGGTGCAGTGCCTGTCGGAAATCTTCGAGCGCGCGGTGAAACGCGAAATCATCGAAGGTGAATTCGCACTGCCGGACGTGCCGCAGGACGTGTTGGCGAAGTACCCCGGGATCATGGCCGGTATTCAGGGGCTGGAGGCCCAAGGCTTCCCGGTGCTGGTGAAGGATGCGTCACTGGGCGGTGAGTTCCCGGTGATGTGCGTCACCTTGATGAACCCGCGCACCGGTGGTGTGTTTGCCTCGTTCGGCGCGCACCCAAGCTTTGAAGTGGCGCTGGAGCGCAGCCTGACGGAGTTGTTGCAGGGCCGCAGTTTTGAAGGCCTGAACGATTTGCCTCAACCGACCTTCGAAGGTCACGCCGTCACCGAGCCGAACAACTTCGTCGAGCACTTCATCGACTCCAGCGGTGTGGTGTCGTGGCGCTTCTTCAGTGCCCAGTCGGATTACGAATTTGTGGAGTGGGACTTCTCCGGCCAGGGTGAAAACTCCAATGCCGAAGAAGCCGAAACACTGTTCGGCATTCTCAAGGACATGGGCAAAGAAGTGTACATGGCAGTGTACGAGCACATCGGCGCAACGGCCTGCCGCATTCTGGTGCCGGACTATTCGGAAATCTATCCGGTGGACGACCTGATCTGGGACAACACCAACAAGGCCTTGTTCTTCCGCGCCGATATTCTGAACCTGCATCGTCTGGACGAAGCAGAACTGAAGTCCCTGGTCGAGCGCCTGATCGAAAGCGAGCTGGATGATTACACCGACATCACCACCTTGATCGGCATCGAGTTTGACGACAACACAGCGTGGGGGCAGTTGACGATCCTGGAGTTAAAGCTGCTGATCTATCTTGCCTTGCAGCAATTTGAAGAGGCGAAAGAGGCGGTGGAAATGTTCCTGCAGTACAACGACAACACGGTCGAGCGGGGATTGTTTTACCAGGCTGTGAATGTGGTGTTGGAGATGGAGCTGGACGAGGATCTGGAACTGGCGGACTACGAAGCCAATTTCCGCCGGATGTTTGGCAACGAGCGAATGGACGCCGCAATCGGCTCAGTGAACGCAAGCGTGCGCTTCTTCGGCTTGACGCCTACGAGCATGAAGCTGGAGGGGCTTGATAGACACCTGCGCCTGATCGACAGCTACAAAAAACTGCACGCGGCGCGGGCCACTGTGGCGGCGCTGTCCAGTTAATAGAGCTAAAGAAGAAAGCACCTGAGGTGCTTTCTTGTTTTTGGAGCCCCCCGAACCAAAATACGAAAAGTGCAAAATGAGATACTCTATTGATCTCTAAAATTATTTTTGCATCCGGTTTGAATGGCCGCGGTGGTCGAATTTTGGAGATTCGCTATGTTGGTATAATTTTTTACCTCAGATGAAAATCACCGAAGAGATAATCCAAATCAGTGTTTTAAGATTGGAAATATAGTCAATTCCAAAAAAAATATAAAAAACGAACAGCGCACCTTATCAAAAATGCCTCTTAGGGAAGCACCGAACAACTTGCGGCGACTGCGTTGTCAGTTGAAATTACTGCCGTAAAAATGGCCGCAAGCCCCGGGCAATTGGGCTTTATGGCCTGATCCATCTCGGCGAGGAACCGTTCGCGGCTTATTGGCTTGCGGCTTGCTGGTGCCTTTTTCTCGAACCGCGCTAAAACCTCTTCCCACATCGCTTCGTCGTCCTGACTGGCGTTTTGGGGGATTTTAACCAAAGACCTTGAAAGGGATGACGTTAATGACGAAACCCTGAGACGTTATGACGACGCTGCCAGCAGAGGAGTCGAGGGGGGGCCTGTCTGGACGGTCGGTATCCGGCTGGCCGTCGGTCCTTCATTTGTAAAGTATTCGAATCTGGATTTGACAGGTCATCTCTTCCTACTAGGCTGGTACCGGTGTTCTGTAGGACGGAGTCCAGACCTGCAGGCGTAAGCGAGAAAATACGACCCCAAGTGGTGTGAGTCGACAACGGCGCAAGGCATGCATCGTTGTCGCTGGCAAGCCTCAGGCACTTACTGGTAAAGGGAATTACTGTGTTCAGGAACACGGATGTGTTGGTCTTGCTCCTCACTGAATCTACGTTGAACAGCCCTAATCCTTGCTACCGCAGCAAGACCGTGGACCGTTTTCCGCTTTTCTTCTCACAGACAGGCGTCTGTGGGTTTGTCACAAGCGTCCCTTTGAGGACGGTTAGCTTGCGCGGCAACGCGCCCCTCAATCATTAGCTGCACGAAAAATCCGAACACTCTCCGGTAATCGACTGAAGGCCGCATGGCAAGACGCTTACATGTGCGTGCCGCGTTGACGGGATGATATGGATCAAAAGTCGCCGATGACGTCGGCCCAACCTGACAGGGAAGTCGCGCAGTGTCAGACAACAACTCAACAAATGACGGTCCACAAAGCACTCCGCCCGCAGCGCAGCCCGGTGATCGGCCACAGGAAAGCGCGATCATTGCCGGCTGGAACGACACCCACCACGAATATCCGCCGGACCAGTGTCTCCAGCAGCTGATCGAGCATCAGGTGGAACGCAGCCCTGACGCAGTGGCCGTGTGCTTCGACGATCAACGCTTGAGTTTTTGCCAGTTGAATCGCCGGGCCAATCGATTGGCCCACTACCTGCGCGAACTAGGCATTGGCCCCGACAGTCTGGTCGGCGTGCAGATGGAACGTTCGCTCGAGCTGATGACCGCGCTGCTCGCCATTCTCAAGGCCGGTGGCGCCTACCTGCCGCTGGACCCGGGTTACCCCGAGGAACGGCTGGCCCTGATCATCGAGGACGCCTCGGTCACCGTAGTGCTGACGCAGCAGCGTTTTGAGCAGCGACTCAAGGCCCATGACATTGCAGTGCTTTGCCTGGACGATCCAGCGTGCGCAGTGCTGCACGAAAACTATGCCAATCCCGCGCCACTCAATCGCCCTGATGATCTCGCCTACGTGATCTACACCTCGGGTTCAACCGGTCGGCCCAAAGGCTGCATGTTGCCGCACAAGGCGATCTGCAACCGGCTGCTGTGGATGCAGCGCCATTATGAGGTGGGGCCGGCTGACCGGATCTTGCAGAAGACGCCTTTTACCTTCGATGTGTCGGTCTGGGAACTGTTTCTGCCATTGCTCAGCGGTGCCTGCCTGGTCATGGCCAGGCCGGAGGGCCACAAGGACGCCCACTATCTGGTGGATATCATCAAGGCGCAGCGGATCACCATCTGCCACTTTGTGCCGTCCATGTTGCGCTTCTTCCTCAAGCACCCGGCGGTCGGTGAGTGCCGGTCACTGAGCAAGGTATTCGTCAGCGGCGAAGCACTGACCCACGATCTGCTGCTTCAATGTCGTTCACGGCTGAGCGCGCAATTGCACAATCTCTATGGTCCGACCGAGGCAGCGGTGGACGTCACTTGGTGGCTCGCCGAACCGCGTGAAGATCAACGGGTGCCGATCGGTCGGCCCATTGACAATATTCAAATTCATATCCTCGACGCCGGGGCCAATCCGGTGCCGATCGGCCAGACCGGTGAGCTGTGTATTGGCGGCGTTGGCCTGGCTCGGGGTTATCTCAATCGGCCCGAACTGACGGCTGAAAAATTTATCCGCGATCCGTTCTCAGCTGAACCCGATGCCAGGCTTTACCGTACCGGTGATGAGGCGCGCTTCCTCGACAATGGTGAGATCGAAGTGCTGGGGCGTTTCGACTCGCAGGTCAAACTGCGGGGTTTTCGCATCGAGCTGGGCGAGGTCGAAAACACCCTCAAAAGCCATCCCTCGATCAGCGATGCGGTCGTGCTGGTCAAGGACCCCGATTCCGAAGACCCCAAACTGGCGGCCTATATAGTCGCCGAGGGACTGGACAAAAAGGCGATACGTGACTTCGTAAAGTCCCGCCTGCCGGAGTACATGACGCCGAATCTGGTTCACTTCGTCGGGCAAATCCCGGTGACGCACCACGGCAAGGCGGACCGTCAGGCGCTGCTCTCGGGCGACGGCGTCTCACCAGGCAGTTCCCAGGCTCCTGCTGTGGATCCCCAGGCACTGACTACCTGGCTGCAACAGTATTTTATCGAGGCGCTCGGAATCGTTGAGCTGGCGGTTGACGACGATCTTTTTGATCAGGGCGCGACCTCCTTTACTCTGGTGCAAGCGGTCCACAGCATTCACCAGCAGTACCAGGTCACACTGCCGGTCGAGATGTTTCTTGAGCAACCGACCATCACCGCCGTCATGACCTGGATTCTCGAGGCAAAGGGCGTGACACCCGATCGGGCACCGCTCGAGAAGGCCGCGCCGCCGCTGCCCACAAACCATGAGTTGATTCGGCTGGAGCGGGTGCGCTTTGATCCTCGCGCCTATCAACGAGCCGACGATGCTTCACCCGCCAGTCTTGAACGGTTGGGCTGCCTGCTCTCGTTATTGCGCGAAGTGGCGCTGGAGGGCGAGGGTAAATACCTCTATTCATCGGCTGGCGGCCTCAACGCTATCCAGTGTTATGTGTATGTCGCCGAGGGACAAATCGAGGGGCTGGCAGGCGGCGCCTGGTATTACCAGCCACGGCTCAACCGTCTGTTACCCGTCAGTGTGCCGGCCATTCTAGACCCGCAGGCCCTGTGTGCGGAGCAGCGCGCGCAACTGGCCGAAGCCGGTTTTGCGCTGTTTCTGGTCGCCGAAACCGCGGCCATCACGCCGCTCTACAACCATGCCGCCCCGGCACTGCTGGTGCTCGAAGCGGGTTATATCGAACAGCTGTTGCTGTCGCGCCAGGCGGACTTCGACATCGCGTTGACACCGGCCTATGGCGTGGACGTCGCGGCGGTGGTCGCGCTGTTCAAGTTGCAGCCGAGCCACCGTTTGCTGCATTGCCTGATCGAGGGCGACTCACCGGCCGTTCTGACTGGGCAGCCCGGCCACTTGTTCGCCGAGTTCCTGGCAGAAAACAACAACGGTTTTGACCTGCCGGGCAAGGAGGCGCTGGAGCAACTGCACCGCCAACAACGCCAGATTCGCCGTGATCTGCCGGAGCAGGGTGACAGCGTCATCGAACTGCCCACAGCCCCGGTCAGCGCCGACGCGCTGCGACTGCGGGCCGCCAAGCGACAGTACGGGGGCGAGCCACTGAGCGTAGCGCAGTTGAGCCGGTTGTTGAGTCTGCTGAAAGCCGGGCAGGGCAGCGGTTATTTGTACAATGCCGACGCCGCACTGGACCTGAAGATCTACCTGCACCTGGCCGGGCCGACCATCGGGCACGGCGAGGAACAATATCCGCCTCCCGGCATTTACCGCTACCACCGCGACAGCCATAGCCTGAGTCGCATCGGCGAAGGTGATCCACTGGCGTTCAATGGCAGCTACACACCGTTCAACCGCAAACACGCGCAGCAGGCCCGGTTGCGGATCTTCATCATCGCCGGTCGCTCACCGGCTTACGGCGATGAAAGTCGTTATTTCAACCTGCTCCAGGCCGGACGAATCGGTCAGTTGCTGTTGGAAAAACAGGCTGAGTTCGGCATTGGGCTATGCCCCATCGGCTCGATGTACTTCGACAGAATTCGCGGCGCTTTTGACCTGGATGAGGGCGACGAACTGCTGCATAGTTTCGTCGGCGGCACCGTCACGCAATTGCTCCCGGTGGGCTGGCCACGGCTGGAGCTCCACAGTGGCAGCGGTAGTGCCTCTGAGTATGCGAATGACGGCGTGCTGGCGATCATCGGCATCAGCGGTCGCTATCCCGGCGCCGCCAATCCGCAAGAGTTGTGGCAAAACCTTAGCACTGGCCGCTCGGCGATCAATACCGTCAGCCGCGAATCACTGCTGTATGGCGACGACGCCAGCGCGGATTCGCCACAATGGGCGGTCGGCGCACTGGCCGGCAAGCAACTGTTTGATCCACTGTTGTTCAAGATCACCCCCGCCGAGGCGAAGACCCTGGATCCTCAGGAGCGCCTGTTCCTGCAAACGGTCTGGCATTGCCTGGAAAACAGCGGTTATACCGCCGCCGGTTTGCGGCGCAGGGCCGAGCGGGTCGGTGTATTTGTCGGCGCGATGTGGGGCGATTACCAGCATCACCAGCCCGGGGAACAAGGCGAGCGAACCACCTCGTTCCTCTCGGCGATTGCCAACCGTGTGTCGTTCTTCAACGACTTCAATGGCCCCAGCGTCGCATTCGACACCTCGTGTTCGTCAGCGATGACAGCCCTGCATTTTGCATGCAGCAGTATTCGCCAGGGTGAGTGTCAGGCGGCGATTGTCGGCGGCGTGAACCTGATCAGTCATCCTTCACACCTTGAGCTGCTGACGTCGCTTGCGCTGTTGTCCGGCGATGGCCAGTCTCACCCGTTCGGCCTCAACGCCAACGGCTGGGTGGCGGGCGAAGGCGTTGGCGCATTGTTGATCCGGCCACTTGAAGACGCCAGGCGCGACGGCGATCAGATCCTCGGTGTCATCCGCACCACCGCTATCAGCCATAGCGGCAAGACATTTCGTTACGGCACACCGAGCGCCGACAGTCAGGCCGCGTCGATGCGCCGGTTGTTGCAACAGGCGGGGCTGCCTGCCGAAGCGATTGGCTACGTGGAAGCCGCAGCGCCTGGCGCCAGTCTGGCGGACGGGGCCGAGTTTGCGGCGATCAACAAAGTCTTCGGCAGCCGCCTCGGCGATACGCCGCTGAAAGTCGGGTCGATCAAGGCCAATATCGGCCACCTCGAATCGGCGTCGGCGCTGTCGCAAATCACCAAAGTATTGATGCAGTTCAAACACCGGCAAATAGCGCCGACGCTCGGCTGCAATCCTTTGAGTCCACTTGTGGGACTTGAAAACAGCAACCTTGCCATCGCCGATACGTTGAGTGAATGGCAAGGGCCGCAACGTGCATTGATCAACGCCTTCGGCGCCAGCGGCTCCGGTGGTCACCTGATCCTTGAAGCGCCGCCACCACCGGCCGCAAGGGCGCTGGCCGTCGGGCCCTGGCTGTTTCCCTTTACCGCCGCTAGCCGTGCGCAGCTTGAACAAGTGGTGACGGCTTTTGCCGACGATCTGCAGGCAGGGCGCCTGGGCGACGCCAGCCTTGGCGATATCAGCTACACCCTCTGTGTCGGCCGGGTCCCGCTCGGCCATCGTCTGGCGCTGGTGGCCGACACCGAAGTCGAACTGCTGACGTTACTCAAGGCCGAGCATGGCCAGTCAGTGCTGCGTGGCACCCTCGCCAGAGAAGCGCAGCCGGCTGCTCTCGAACAGGACTTGCGCGGTCTCGGCCGCCACGCCCTGAACGCTATCGCCAGCCGCTGGGTCGTCGGCGAGAGCGATCTGGCCGAGATTGCCCGGCATGACTCTCGGCGAGTGGCGTTGGCGCCATCCCCCTTTGCAGCCGTCGACTGGCATATCGCGGCTGGTGCCGGAGACGAATCTGCACAGCCGCAAGGGCGAGATGACACGCTGCAAACGGCGCTTGAGGGCTATCTCAAGCAGCACTTTTCCAAGGTGTCGGCAATTCCCGAGAACAGCATCGACAGTCTCGAAAGCTTTGATCGCTACGGCTTGACCTCGCTGATGATCACCTCGCTCAACCAGCGGCTGGCAGAAGCATTTGGCGAGTTGTCCAGCACGCTGCTCTTCGAGCACCAGAGTATCAGCGCACTGGCGACCTGGTTTGCTGCCGAACATCCGTCGCGCAGCCGCCAAATGCTGGGGGTTCAGGCACCCGCCAAACAAGCCGCCCAGTCCGCCAGCGCAGCACAACGTCCTGAAACAAATCGACGCCAGGAGCGCGACGAACCGATTGCGATCATCGGCCTGGCCGGGCGCTTTCCCGGTGCACCGGATGTCGACAGTTTTTGGGACAACCTGAAAAATGCGGTCGACAGCATCAGCGAGATACCCGCCGAGCGTTGGCAGCACCATCATTACTACAGCCGCGACCGTAGCCTCAAAGGCAAGATCAACACCAAGTGGGGCGGCTTCATCGACGGTGTCGACCGCTTCGATCCGCTGTTTTTCAACATTTCGCCGCGCGACGCCGAGCGCATGGATCCGCAGGAACGGATCTTCCTCGAAACCGCCTGGCATACCCTCGAAGACGCGGGCTACGATCGGGCCGCACTGCAACGTCATTACCAGGGACGAATGGGCGTGTTTGTCGGCGTGATGCACGGCGAATATTTGCTGTATACGCGCTCAGCTGCCGCCGACTGCGCCGATGACGCGGTGGATTCATCGTTTGGTTCGATTGCCAATCGAGTGTCCTACGTTTTCGACTGCAACGGCCCGAGCATGGCCATCGACACTATCTGCTCGTCCTCACTGACCGCGCTGCACCTGGCCGTCGAGAGCCTGAAACGCGGCGAGTGCGAGGTGGCGCTGGCCGGTGGCGTCAACCTGTCGTTGCACCCCAATAAATACTTTATCCAGTCGCAGCTGATCATGTCCTCGACCGATGGCCGCTGCCGCAGTTTCGGCGAAGGCGGCGATGGTTTTGTGCCCGGCGAAGGTGCTGGTGCGGTGTTGCTCAAACCGCTGGCCCGGGCGCAGGCCGATGGCGACAATATCTACGGCGTCATCCGCGCGACCTCGGTCAACCATAACGGCAAGACCCATGGCTACACCGTGCCGAGCCCCAATGCCCAAGGCGCAATGATCGCCGAGTCGCTGGAAAAGGCCGGCATGAATCCACGCGAGCTGAGCTATATCGAGGCCCACGGCACGGGCACTGCGTTGGGCGATCCGATTGAAATCAGCGGCCTGCAACAGGGCTTTGCCCGACGCAGCGCGGTACTCGGCAGCGAGCCGGCATTGGCGCAGCAGTGCGCGCTCGGTTCCGCCAAATCGAACATCGGCCATCTGGAGTCGGCAGCCGGCATCGCCGGGATCGCCAAGGTGCTGTTGCAACTCAAGCACCGCCAATTGGTGCCGTCACTGCATTCGAGTCGTCTCAATCCAGGCATTTCCTTTGCCGAAACGCCGTTCTACATTCCTCAGCAACTGCAAGCGTGGCGTCGACCACTGCTCAATCTCGATGGCCGCGAACGCGAGTATCCACTGGTAGCCTCGGTCTCGTCTTTTGGCTCTGGCGGTTCGAACGGCCATGTGATCATCGCCCAGTACGTGGCGCCAGTCCGGGACGAGCCGGTTGCCGGGCAGCCCGCGATCATCGTGCTGTCGGCCAGAACCCCGGCTCAGTTGCAACAGCAAGTCGAGCGTTTGCAGCAGTTCCTGCAACGGTGCGACGCGGAAGGCGAGCCGCCGCGTTTGGCGGACCTGGCCTTTACCCTGCAACGGGGCAGGGAAGCGCTGGAATATCGCCTGGCCTTCAGCGTCGCCGCAATCAGTGAGCTGCAGGAACGCTTGGCACAGGGCCTGGCGCAACTGATCAACGCCCCGGAACACTGTGGCTGCTCCGACGGCCTGCATATCGGTCGGGTGCAAGACAACAAGGCCGCAATGGCGGTTCTGGCCCACGATGAGGACATGGCGGCAACGCTGGCGGCCTGGGCCGACAAAGGCAAATACCAGAAGTTGCTGGAGCTGTGGGTCAAAGGGCTGACGTTCGACTGGGCGCGTTGGGGGCGACCACGGGT
This sequence comes from uncultured Pseudomonas sp., assembly GCA_964396695.1. Taxonomy (GTDB): domain Bacteria; phylum Pseudomonadota; class Gammaproteobacteria; order Pseudomonadales; family Pseudomonadaceae; genus Aquipseudomonas. The sequence continues at coordinate 12,166 of CAYNGZ010000030.1, read as the reverse complement.
GCGGCCAGACCGATCAGCCTGCCCGGTTCGCCCTTCGCCCGCGAGCGGATCTGGGTGTCCGGCGACTTCCATTTTCCGCCTCAGGCCGAGCAGGTCGGCGAGGCCCGCTTGCACCCGTTGCTGCACCGCAACGTGTCCGATCTGTCGCAACAGAAATTCACCTCGGTGTTCAGCGGCAATGAGTTTTTCCTGCGAGATCATCGCGTGCGTAACCAGAAAGTGCTGCCTGGCGTGGCCTACCTGGAGATGGCGCGAGAAGCCATCAGCCGCTCCCTCGGCGAGCTGCCATCATCCGGCGCCGTGAGTCTGTGCAATCTGGTGTGGTCGCAACCGCTGATGCTTAGCGAGCAGGGTGATGAACCTGCCACCGTCGACATTCACATCAACAGCGTCGAGCCCCATCGGCTGACGTTCGAGATTCGCGAACACCAACAGCAAACCCTGTGCTGCCAGGGCGAAGCCGTGTCAATGCAAAACACGCTCGAACCGATTGCATCGCTGGCGTCCTTGCAAGCCGCTATCAAGGGGCATCGCCTCGGCGCCGATGCGCTTTACCGCCTGTTCGACAGCATCGATATCCACTACGGCCCCAGTCACCGACCGGTTCGCGAACTGCAAATCGACGGCGGGCAGTTGCTGGCGCGGATCGAACTGCCCCCGTCCCTGAGTGCCGGCCACCCACAATTTGTTCTGCACCCGAGCCTGATGGACGGCGCGTTGCAGTCGACTGTGGGCCTGTTGGTGGCAGATCAGCTTGACCAAGGTGCAGCACCGCAACTCAGGCAAACCCGAGTGCCTTTTGCGCTGGCCCGGTTACAGCAGGGCGGTGGGGCACTGGGTGAGCAGATATGGGCCTGGGTGCGGCCTGGTGCCGAGAACACGGAGGTGGGGCAGTCGAGCTTTGATATCGATATTTACAATCAGCAGGGCGAACATTGCATCGCGCTTCAGGGCTTTGTCCTGCGCGAAATGAAGGCGCCGTCGCCGCTGGAAGTAATGCTTGACGACCGCCCGCAGACCGACTGCTATCTGGTGGAAAAATGGCGCCGGGTCAGTCCTCAACCGTTGCCACTTCGCAGCGCCCGGTTGTTGCTGATAGCCAATGATCCCCAAGGCCAGCAACAGTTGACCGCACGCTATCCGCACGCCGTTTCGCTGTTGCTGGACGGCAGCGAATCCATCGAAAAACTCGCCGCGCTGCTGCGCGAGGCGGGCCCGGTGGAGCATTTGCTGTGGCTGGCGCCGACGGAAAAGGCGATGGGCGAAAGCGCCGACGGCATGATCAAGGCCCAGCAAACTGGCGTGCAGAGCTGCTTCCGCTTGATCAAGGCGCTGTTGGTATTGGCGCTGGATCAGCAACCTCTCAAATGGACGGTAATCACCCGCGCAACGCTGACGGTGTTTGGCGAAGCCAGCCCGCTGCATCAGGCCGCCACTGAACCGGTGGCGCCCGCTCACGCCAGCCTCCATGGGCTGATCGGCGTGATGGCCAAGGAATATAGCCATTGGCTAGTGCGGCTGGTGGACTTGCCGGCAGGCGACAGCTGGCCGAGTCTGGACCTGTTGTCATTACCCGCCGATCCGCGTGGCGACGCGCTGGCCTGTCGTAACGACGTCTGGTATCGCCAGTATCTGGCGCCTTGCCTGCCGCCAGCCGAAGTGGCTGCCGAAAGTCTTTACCGCGATGGCGGCGTGTACCTGGTCGTTGGCGGTGCTGGCGGCATTGGTCGGCTGTGGAGCGAACACCTGATCCGCACCCGTGGCGCCCAGATCATCTGGCTGGGGCGTCGCGAGCAGGACAGCCGGATTGACGCGGCGATCAGCGAACTGGCCCAGCTTGGCCCCGCGCCACACTACATCAGCGCCGACGCCGGCAACCATGCCGCACTGCAACAGGCCGTGAGGCAAGTGCTGGCCGAGCATGGCCGGATTCACGGGGTGATCCATGCGGCGATCCAGCTTGAGGATCAAAGCCTGGCGCGCATGGACGCGCAAAAATTTGCCGCCGGCCTCGCCGCCAAGGTCGATGTCTGCGCACGGCTGGCCGAGGTGTTCGAACACCAGCCGCTGGACTTCATGCTGTTCTTCTCGTCATTGCAAAGCTTCACCAAGTCGGCGGGCCAGAGCAATTACGCCGCCGGTTGCACCTTCAAGAACGCCTTCGGCCACTATCTGGCGCAACACCGTGGCTACCCGGTGAAGGTGATCAACTGGGGTTATTGGGGCGATGTCGGCTCGGTGGCCAGCGACGACTATCGGCGCAGAATGGCCGACGTCGGACTCGGTTCAATCGAAGGCGAACAGGCGATGCTGGCGCTGGAAACACTGCTGGGTACCCGTGATGGTGGTGCCTCGCTCAGCCAGTTGACCTTCCTGCGCACTTCGCAGCGATTGAGCGACACGTTCAACCACCTGGTGCTGGCACAACATCCTGCCGGGCCTTTTGGTGAGTACGGCGAAATTCATCCGCCTGCCTACCCATCGCTGATCACCCGGATGCAGAAAAATCTACGGGTGGACAATCAGCAGGTTCGCAGCGCAACGGCGCAGGTACAGGCACACAAGGCGGCCATCGATGAACTGCAAGTTCGCTTGCTCTACGCTCAGTTGCAGCAACTGGGCTACTTGCGTCGCGAGCGCGAATCTGTCACCGAAATGATGCAACGCAGTGGCCTGTTGCCGATGTATCAGCGCTGGCTCGACAAGAGTCTTGAGGAGCTGGCCCAACGCGGCTATGTGCAGCTGGAGGGCGACATCTGCCGTGTCACCCACCCGCAACCGCTGGCGGTCGAAGCCCTGTGGCACGAATGGGAAGCGCAACAGCCGGCCTGGCTCGAACAACCCAGCCTTAAAGCCGAAGCACTGCTTGCAGAAGCGACCCTGCGTGTATTGCCGCAGATCCTCGATGGCCGGATCGTGGCCACCGACATCCTGTTCCCCAACGCCTCGATGTCCATGGTCGAGGGCATCTACAAACACAATCCAGTGTCCGACTTCTTCAACGAAGTGCTGCTCGATGCCATGCTCGAATTTGTCAGGGGCCGTCTGGAACAGGCGCCACAGACGCCGCTTCGGATCCTGGAAATCGGCGCCGGCACCGGCGGCACCAGCGCGCGGGCCTTTGAAAAACTGCGGCCGTATCAAGCGCAGATCGCTGAATACTGCTACACCGACGTCTCCCAGGCGTTCCTGATGCACGCTCGGCAGGTCTATGGTCCGCAAACCCCGTACCTCAGCTATCAACTGCTCGATGTCGACACGCCGCTGGCAGCACAGGGCATCACGCCCGGCGCCTACGATCTGGTGATTGCCACCAATGTCCTGCATGCGACGCAAGACCTGCGCCGGACCCTGAAAAACGCCAAGGCCGCGCTCAAACACAATGGCGTGGTGCTGATCAACGAGATTGCGCGCAATGGTCTGTTTACCCACCTGACCTTCGGTCTGCTGAAGGGCTGGTGGCTGTTCGATGACCCGGAGCTGCGCATGCCCGGCGGCCCGGCGCTTGCGCCCAAACAGTGGAAGCAGGTGCTGGAAAGCGAAGGGTATCGGCAGGTGTATTTCCCGGCGCTGGCCGACCACGACCTCGGGCAGCAGATCGTCATCGCCCAGAGCAATGGCATGGTCTGGCAGGACCGCAGCGATAAAGTCGAACCGGCCAGAACAGCGCCCGTCAGCCGGGCGAAAGTGGCTGCTCTGGCGCCGCGAACGCCACAATGCGGCGTTATCGCAGCACCGATGGCCGAAGTCAGCAGCACGCAGCTCAAAGCCGAGACAGTCCGCTACCTCAAGCAGGTCATCGGCGGGCTGTTCAAAATTGTGCCCGAGCAGATCGACGCCCGTGAAGCGCTGGAAACCTATGGCATCGACTCGATTCTGGTGGTGCAGCTGACCAATCTGCTGCGCGACAAACTGGCGGGGATCAGCAGCACGCTGTTCTTCGAATACCAGACCGTCGAGGCACTGGCAGATCATTTTGTCGTCACGCAGAAAGACCGGCTCAAGACGCTGTTGGGTCTTGATCAGACAACGGCAACCGTGACGCCATCCGCAGTCGAAAGCGTCGAGCCATTGATCACACCGGGCAAGTCGCCCTTCGACAACACGCCGGCAATGGCACGCGGTTCAGATGTCGCCATCGTCGGTCTGGCGGGGCGTTACGCCAACTCCGACAACGTTCGCGAGCTCTGGCAGCATCTGAAAAATGCCGAGAACTGCGTTGATGAAGTGCCGGCGGATCGCTGGGACTGGCGTCAGTATTTTGATCAGGCACCTGGCACGGCGGGACGCATCTATACCCCGTGGGGCGGCTTCATCCGCGAAATCGACAAGTTCGATCCGCTGTTCTTTCGTCTTTCGCCCCGCGAAGCGCTGAAAATGGACCCCCAGGAACGGCTGTTCCTGGAAGAGGCCCATCACTGCATCAGCGACGCCGGCTACACGCCGGGACGGCTGGCCGAACGGCATCGGGTCGGGGTGTTTGTCGGCGTAATGAATGGCACCTACGCCCGCCAGTCCACTTACTGGTCGGTGGCCAACCGCGTGTCGTATCAATTCAATTTCCAAGGCCCGAGCCTTGCGGTGGACACCGCCTGTTCGTCATCAATTACCGCGATTCATCTGGCGCTGGAAAGCCTGCACAGCGGTGTCAGCGACTGTGCGCTGGTCGGCGGGGTCAATCTGGTGGTCGACCCTGTTCACTACATGGGCCTGACCGAGATGAAAATGTTGTCCGCAGGCAGGCAGTGCAAGGCGTTCGGCGCCGATGCCGACGGATTTGTTGCGGGTGAGGGCGTGGGCGCATTGCTGCTCAAACCACTGGCGCAAGCCGAGGCTGATGGCGACCGGATCTACGGTGTGATCAAAGCAAGCATGATCAATGCCGGTGGTAAAACCAATGGCTACACCGTGCCTAATCCCCTGGCCCAGAGCCGACTGGTAGTCGATTCGCTGGCTAGGGCCGGTGTCGATGCCAGAGCCGTGAGCTACGTCGAGGCCCACGGCACCGGCACCGCGCTGGGCGACCCGATCGAGATCGCCGGTCTGACCCGGGCATTCAATACCGGTGTGCAAGCGCCCGTCAGGCAGTACTGCGCCATCGGCTCGGTCAAATCCAATATCGGTCATTGCGAAAGCGCCGCCGGCATCGCCGGTATCACCAAGGTGCTGCTGCAACTTCAGCACCGCCAATTGGTGCCGTCACTGCACGCCGATGCACTCAACCCGGAGATCGATTTCGCCAACAGCCCGTTCGCCGTGCAGCAGTCGCTGGCCGAATGGTCGCGGCCGCAAGTGCTGATCGACGGCATGTTGCAGACGTTCAAGCGCATTGCCACGGTGTCTTCCTTCGGCGCGGGTGGCGCCAACGCCCACGTGGTGATCGAAGAATACGAAGACCACAGGGTGCGGCCACAGATTACCGTCAATGAGCAGCAACCGGCGATCATCCTGTTGTCTGCCAGGACCCGCGAGCAACTGGTGCAGCAAGCCAGTCTGTTGCTGGACGAGCTTGCGCAGGACGCACTTGGCGATGCCGATCTGTCGGCGCTGGCCTTTACCTTGCAGGTCGCTCGCGAGGCGATGGAGCATCGCCACGGATTGCTGGTCAGTTCACTGACCCAGTTGAAAACCCGGCTGCGGGATTTCATCAACAACGACGGCGCGCAGGCGCGTGGCCGGCTCAAGCCTGGCGCGCAGGCTTCGAGCGCCGACATCGTCGGCTGGATCGAATGCGGCGAACAACAAAAGCTGCTCGACGCCTGGCTCAGCGGCGTCACCCTGGATTGGCGCCTGATGTACCCGCAGGGCGCGCCCGCGCCGCTCAGCTTGCCGGGTTATCCCTTTGCTCGCGAGCGCTACTGGCTCGATCCGCAGCAATCAGCCGTGTCGCCTATTGCGAGCGAGGAACGGCTGCACCCACTGCTACATCGCAACGTGTCGGACCTGCGCGGCTTGCGTTACCTGACCCGGTTCACGGGTGGCGAGAGCGTGCTGGTTGAGCATCAGGTCAATGGGCAGGGCGTTCTGCCAGGGGCGGCGATGATTGCCATGATCCAGGCGGCATTGACCGACGCCTTGGGCGGCGCGGTGCCTGCGGGCAGGTCGCTGGTGATTCGCAATCTGGCCTGGCTCCAGTCATTCAGCATTGACGCCGCCAACAACGGCGAGCTGTTTCTTGAACTGTCGGTACAGGCAGAGGGCGAATACCAGATCGGGATTTGCTCCTACGATCGCGCCGGTCAGTTGCAGCTGCATTGCCGGGCCCTGGCGGCCACCGCCGTGGTCCAGGCGGCGCAGCTCGACTTCAACAGCCTCGACGCCCGAGTAATGGATGTTGAGGCCTGCTACCAGCGCTTTGCCGTGATGGGTATCGACTATGGCATCGGTCATCGTCGTGTGCTGTCGCTGTTGCGCCAGGACGATAAGGCGTTGGCACGGGTCGCCCTGCAAGACCCGGCGTTGAACGCCGGTTTCGCCCTGCATCCGGCGTTGCTGGATGCCGCCATGCAGGGTGTCATGGCCTTGCTGTTTGATGAACTGGGCGAGCGCCCGGCGTTGCTGCTGCCCGACGGTCTGGGTGAATGCGTGTTGTTTTCCGACTGCCCGGCGATCCTGCAAGTGCAGATCCGCAGCGTCGGGACCACGCCGGGCGGTTATCGCTTTGATCTGGCGTTGTTCGATGAAAATGGCCAGTGCTGCGCGACGCTGAATCAGTTGTCATTCAAGACCGTATCCGGGCAAGGCCCTGGTGCCAGCAGCGGACTGCTGTGTCACAAAAACTGGCGCGACGCTGAGCAGACGGGTACGTCAGTAGCGCAGGGGATTGTTCAGGTAGTGCTGACGCATGCGTTTTTCGACCTGATGGAGCCTCTACAGGCGCGGGGCATCAGCTGTTTCGCCTTGCCGGAGGGTGACTATCAACACGCCGCGCTGGCGCTTGCCGAACAGCTCAAATCCTTGCTCCGCACCGGCCAGCCCTGCCTGACACAACTGCTGATCCCGATCAACGATCCACACGGTTATTGCGGTCTCGGCGGCCTGTTGCGCAGCGTCAGCCGCGAACAACCGGCGCTCATCAGCCAACTGATAGAAGTGGCACCGGGGCTCGACACGCAGCAACTGCTGACGCAATTGTCAGCCGAGGCTGCAGACCCGGGCGAGCGCCAACTGCGTTATCTGGCCGATACCGGCACGCTGCGCCGTCAGCAACTGAGCTGGCGCCACCAGCCGCTGGACCACGCTCCCGCGCCCTGGCGGCCAGAGGGTGTCTACCTGATTACCGGTGGTTTGGGCGGTGTCGGCACGGTCATGGCGCGAGCGATCATCGCCGCCGCGCCTCAGGCCCGAGTCGTGCTCTGTGGCCGCACGCCGACCGATGCCCCGTCAGTGGTCGACAAGCTGGCGCAATTGGGTACTGGCGTTGATTACCGCGCAGTGGATCTGGCCAATGCCGATCAGGTTCAATGCCTGATCGCTGACGTCGTCAACCATCACGGCGCATTGCACGGGATCATCCATTGCGCCGGTATCACCCGCGACGCCTTGCTGACAGACAAACCCCGGGAGGACTTTGCCGCTGTGTTCGCCGCCAAGGTTGACGGCGTGCACCATCTCGACGGCGCCAGTGCCGGCTTGGCGCTGGATTTCTTCGTGCTGTATTCCTCGATTGCCAGCGTCCTGGGCAACGCCGGACAGACGGATTACGCCGCCGCCAACGGCTTTCTGGACGCCTTCGCCAGCTTGCGCAATCAGCAGGTCGCAACGGGAATGCGGCATGGCCGCACGCTGGCGATCAACTGGCCGCTGTGGCTCGAAGGTGGTCTGCCTATGAGCGATACGGCGCGGCGCGTTCTGGCGCAACGCACCGGCATCGAAGCGATGGCCAGCGCCACCGGCATTCAGGCGTTCTATCAGGCGTTGCACAGCAATGAAGACCAACTGATGGTGTTGGCCGGCGACACCGACAAACTGGTCGCGTTGCTCAGCCACGAATCGGCCCCGGCTTTGGAGGCAGCGCCTATAGACGGTGAGAACCTGCTGGCCTGGTTGCGTCAGTTGTTGGCCAATACGGTGAAGATCGGCCCGTCGCGGTTGGATAACGACGTGCCGTTTGAACAGTACGGCATTGATTCGCTGATGATCATGGAGATGACCGCCGCGCTGGAGAAACGCTTCGGCGCATTGTCCAAAACACTGTTTTTTGAATACCCGAGCCTGCAAGGCCTGGCTGACCATCTGGCCACGCGGCAGGCGCGAAAACCGGCACCGGAGCCATTGATAACCCAGTTGCGGACCTTGCTGGCGAGTGTCTTGAACACGCCGCCGGAACAGATCGATGATCAGCAGTGTTTCGAGGACCATGGTATCGACTCGTTGCAAATTCTCGACCTCACGCGGCGCCTCGAACAACGTTTTGGCGCGCTATCACCCGCGCTGCTGTTCGAGCATTCCAGCCTTCGGGCCCTGGCGGACTATCTGGCATCAAGAGACGCCACGGCGGTTGCCGAGCCCGTCGCCGCAACCCGCGATCAACAGCGCCGGCTGTTCGACAGACCCGCGCACCAGCTGCTGCCGACCCCGCAACAGCGCGACGATGTCGCGATCATTGGCATCGCCGGGCGCTACCCTGACGCCGACAACCTTGAAGCCTTCTGGCAGAACCTCAGCCAGGGCAAAAACAGCATCGGCGACATTCCTCCCGAACGCTGGGACTGGCGCGACTACTACAGCACTAACCGCAGTATGAGCGGGGTGCACAACAGCAAGTGGGGCGGCTTTATTGGCGGCATCGATCAATTTGATCCGCTGTTCTTCAATATTTCGCCGCTGGAAGCCGAACTGATCGACCCGCAGGAACGGCTGTTTCTGCAAACTGCCTGGGCGGCCATGGAAGACGCCGGCTACAGCCGCCAGCTCGGTGATAACGCCCAGCAGGTCGGCGTCTATGCCGGCGTGATGTACAGCGAATACCAACTGCTGGGCGCAGAAGCCAGTCTGCGCGGCGAGCGCATGGGCTTTGCCGGCTCCAGCGCGAGTATCGCCAACCGGGTGTCGTTCTGCCTCAACTTGCAAGGCCCGAGCCTGTCGCTCGATTCGATGTGTTCCAGCTCACTGACCGCTCTGCATCTGGCCTGTCAGGACCTGCGCAGTGGACGCACCGCCATGGCCATTGCCGGTGGTGTCAACCTGACGCTGCATCCCAACAAGTACCTGATGCTCAGCCGTGGCCAGTTCATCTCCAGCCAGGGCCAGTGCGCCAGCTTCGGCGAAGGCGGGGACGGTTATGTGCCGGGCGAGGGCGTGGGCGTGGTGATCCTCAAGCGACTGGCGGATGCTGAGCGCGATGGCGATCAGATTTACGGGCTGATCAAGGGCAGCTACCTCAACCACGGCGGCAAGAACACCGGTTACAGCGTGCCCGATCCACGGGCGCAGCAGGCTGCGATCAGCGGCGCGCTCAAGGATGCGCAGGTTGACCCGGCGACCATCAGTTACATCGAGGCCCACGGCACCGGCACCCGTCTGGGCGATCCAATCGAAATCGCCGGCCTGGCCAATGCCTTGGGTGAGCGCACGCCTGCGCAGACCTGCTGGATCGGCTCGGTGAAATCGAACATCGGTCACTGCGAAGCGGCCGCCGGCATCGCCGGCCTGACTAAGGTGCTTTTGCAGCTCAAACACGGGCAAATCGTGCCCTCGCTGCATTCACGGACACTCAACCCCTTTATCGATTTTGCGGCGACCCCGTTCGAGGTCAACCAGCACCTGCGCGACTGGCCGCAGCCGTCGCACGACGGTCAGCCAATGCCGCGCATCGCCGGGATTTCCTCGTTTGGCGCGGGCGGCTCCAACGCCCACTTGATCGTTGCGCAGTACTTGCAAGCCAATCCGGTATCCGTTGTCGATGGCAAGCCCGAAATGATTGTGCTGTCTGCCCGCGAGCCTGAGCAGTTGCGCCAGACCGCCAGCCGTCTGCTCGCCAGATTGGAACAGGTGCCGGCTACTGACGGGCTGGCCGCTATTGCGTACACCTTGCAGGTAGGTCGCGAGGCGATGGAACATCGCGCGGCATTTATCACGGCTTCGATGGCAAGCCTGCGCGACGCTTTGCGCGGTCTGGCCAGCGGCGACAGCCGTGGCTGGATTTGCGGTGACACGAACGCCAGCAGCGACTACGTCGAACAGTTCAAAAACCGCTTCCCGAGCCAGTGGCGCGAGCAGTTGGCCAGGCTGTTTGCCAACGGTGAGCAGCAACAACTGCTGGAGCTGTGGAGCGCGGGGCAGCGTATCGACTGGACGGCATTGTGGGCCGCCAGCGGCGAGCAACGCCAGCGCATCAGCCTGCCGACTTATCCCTTCGCCACCAGCCGTTACTGGGCGCCCACGGGTGCCCGTTGCTTGACTTCGGCACCGATGGGCTTGCATCCGTTGCTGCATCGCAACAGTTCGACCTTCGACCGTCAGCAATTCACCAGCGTCTTCAGCGGTGATGAGCCGTGGTTGCGCGACCACGTGGTGAACGGGCGTAAAACGCTGTCCGGTGCTGCCTGCCTGGAGCTGATCAGGGCGGCGGTGACGCATTCACTGGTGGGTGGTGAGGCGCAGGCCATGGTCATCGAGCAGCTCAACTGGCTGGCGCCGCTGACGGTAGAATCCGCACCACGTCGCTTGCGGGTCAACCTGGAGCGCGTGACCGGTCAGCTTGCAGTGACGGTGCTTGGCGAAGACGCTGATCAACCGCATTGTCAGGCCCGAGTGATAACGGATGTGCAGCTGGTGGCCGAGCGACTGGATCTGGCGCACTGGCGCGAGCGCACTTGGCAACGGCGCCTGGACGACCGCGAAGTCTATCGACTGTTCGACCAGATGGGCCTGGCGTACGGTGCCAGCCATCGCGGCATCCGCCAGCTGCTGATAGCGGAGCAGGGTGGCCAGCGCGAAGTGCTGGCGCAGTTGAATATGGAGGGCAGCATTCCCGATGGCGAATGGTGGCTGGAGCCAGGGCTGACTGACAGTGCATTGCAGGCCGCCATCGGTATGCTGCTGCCACTGGACGACAGCGGCGCTGCGCCGCTGTCGCTCGTGATGCCCTTTGCCTTGCAGCGGCTGGAGATCATCGCGCCGTGTCGGCGGGAGATGTGGGCCGTGTTGCGCAGCGACCTCGTCGACAACCCGGCAGGCCGGATCAATATAGATCTGTGTGACGATCAGGGACGCATCTGTGCGCGGTTTGTCGGCTTGAGCTCAAGACCGCTCACGGCGGCTCCGAAAAAACCGGTGACGAAACAAATACAGCAGCTATTGACGCCAATCTGGTCAGTGGTCGACGCCGCGGTCAGCGAGCGGCAGCAAATCCATGGCGCAATGTTGATCTTCGGTGCGACCCCGGCCCGTCGTCAGGCGCTGACCGAGCTCTATCCTCGGGCTGCATGGGTGGACGACTCGCCGTCCGACTACGAAGCCGAACTGCACGTTCGGCCCGGATTGGCCGAGGTGATGTGGCTGGCACCGCCCGACGATGGCAGCACTGACCTGATCGCGGCGCAACAGTACGGTATCGTGGCGTTGTTCAGGTTGATCAAGGCGCTGCTGAGTCAGGGCTACGGTCCTCGCCCTTTGCGCTTGACCCTGATCACCAATCAGACGATCGGCATCCGCCCCGGCAAGTCCTGCCGCGCGGCTCACGCGGCGGTGCATGGACTGGCGGGTTCACTGGCCAAAGAGTATCCGCACTGGATCGTGCAGCTCGCGGATTTGCCTGATGAACGTCTGGCCTTGCTGGATGCAGTACCGTTCGCCGGCGTCGCCTCAGGTGAACTGCTGGCACTACATCAAGGCCAATGGTGGTTCCGTCAACTGGCGCGGGTGAAGGCTGACACAACGCCAACCGGCCTGCCGGTCTATCGGGACGGCGGCGTCTATCTGGTTATCGGTGGTGCCGGAGGAATTGGAGCCGTCTGGAGCCGACACATGATCAGCCAGCATCGCGCCCGGGTGATCTGGATCGGTCGCCGTGCGCTGGATGCGCAACTGGAAGCCAAACTTGACGATCTCACCGCCATCAGCCTGATGCATGACGCCCCGGCACCGGTTTACCTGCAAGTCGATGCTGCAGACGAACAGCAACTTGCCATGGCAAAACAGCAGATCACCGAAGCTTTTGCCC
>CAYNGZ010000029.1:7466-26629 GCA_964396695.1 uncultured Pseudomonas sp. | reverse complement strand
GTTGCGGTTGAGAATGACCGCGACCACCGAGCTGCCTTCGCGCTCTGCGGCCTCTTCGAGAATTTGCGCCGAATTGTCGCGGCTGCCGTCATCGACCAGGACAATCTCGTACTCGTGTTTGAGTAGCTGACAGGCCGCTTCGGTCCGGCGCAGCAGTTCAGGCAAGCTTGCTTCTTCGTTGTAGACCGGGATAACGATCGACACGCAGTTAATTGGATATGGCTTCAAGGCTTCAGTCCAGAATATTTTCAATGGCGCCAACGACGCGTTCGACATCGTCGGTAGTCATGTCGGGGAACAACGGAATCGAGCACAGTCGTGCCGAGTTCCATTCTGTGTTGGGCAGATGGATGTCCGGGAATCGCTGGCGGTAGTAAGTGTGCAGGTGGGTGGCGACAAAGTGAATACCCGTACCAATATTCTGTTCTTGCAAGCCCTTCATGAACGCTTCGCGGTCCATCCCGCAACGTTCAGCGTCGATACGCAGGATAAACAGGTGCCAGGCGTGCTGTTGCGGGTAGGTCGGCACGCTCAGCGGCTGTACCGGCAGGCCTTCCAGACGTTGCAGGTAGGTCTGGGCCAATGCTGTGCGCTTGGCGTTGATTTCGTCGAGACGCTGTAACTGCACCAGTGCAATGGCAGCGTTGATGTCGGCCAGGTTGTACTTGAAGCCTGGCTCGATGACCATGGCCTGAGGCTTGCGACCGTGGGTCAGGCGATCGTAAGCGTCTACGCCGAGGCCGTGAAACTTGAGCATGCGCACTCGGTCGGCCAGCGCTTGATTGTCGCTGACGAACATTGCGCCTTCGGCGCAGCTCATGTTCTTGATCGCGTGGAACGAGAAGATCGCGGTGCCCTGAGCACCAATGGCGCGGCCACGGTAACGGGTACCGGCCGCATGGGCGGCGTCTTCGATGACGGCGATACCGTGTTTGTCTGCCAGCGCATAGAGCGGGTCGAGATCGAACGCGGCGCCGGCGTAGTGCACCGGGATGATTGCTTTGGTGCGTGGGGTGATGGCGGCTTCGATGGCGTGGACGTCGGTCATCAGGGTGTCACGGTCGACGTCGACAAATACCGGGGTAGCTCCCAACAGGCAGATCATGTTGGCGGTAGAAACCCAGGTCTGCGACGGTGTGATCACTTCATCGCCCGGGCCAATGCCCAGCGCCAGCAACGTGATGTGCATGCCGCCGGTGGCCGAGGACAGCGCTACGGCGTGCTGGCAACCCACGTACTCTGCAAATTGCTGCTCAAGTTCCTGGTTCTTCGGCCCGGTGGTGATCCAGCCGGAGCGTAACACCTGCTCAACGGCGGCGATTTCTTCATCGCCGATGCTCGGGCGAGAGAAGGGGAGAAAAGCCTGATTCATGTGGACCTCGGGTTTGAATACGTCAATAGCCCTGGAAGGCGGCAAGTCGGTGGTCACAACCTGCGAATCAGCTCGAAGCAGTGCTTCACAGCGTCATCCGTGACAGCGTAGACGAAAAAATGAAAAGTATATCAAGCAGTTAACCAATCGTTCAGGAAAAGTGCACTCATTGACTTTTATTTTGTCGGTTGGCAGTTTGGGCGCCCCAAAGGCATCGCTCCGGATGCGCAGAGGGTAATCTCGAAAATGTGAAAGGGACATGAAAAACCGGTGTCGAGAATGTTTAACTGTAACCTTTACAGCAAATGTTCAGGGTTTTTCAACACTTAACGTCCTTTCTGAAGCCGTCTGGCGGCGAGCAGGATCAGTCAATACATGCGCATGACCCAGGGTCGAAATGTGCACCAGGCTGCCAGCGGCCGGCGCATGCACCCCGGAGCTTCGAACCAGCAACGAGCGGCTCGTCGACTGTCCATCCGTAGCAGGTGAGGGCAGTTGCAGTTCCACCGTCAAGGTGCAGGTATTACCGCCAAAGTCGCGATCGGTCACCACCCCGAGGCAGCCGTCCACCTGTTCCAGATCGGCGGCCTGACTGGAAATCTGCAACTGCTCGGGTCGCAACATGATCTGCGCCGCGCCGTTCTGTGAGGAGGTGCTGACGTGAACCCGTCCCAGGTCGCAGGTGGCCCGGCCATTTTCGACCCAGGCCGGCATCACCACGGCATCACCCAGGAACAGCGCCGTTTCTTCGTCATGAGGACGCAGGTACAGGTCCATCGGCTGCCCGGTCTGCACCAGTCGGCCTTGACGCATGACTGCCAATTGGTCGGCAAAGGACAGTGCTTCGGCCTGGTCGTGGGTGACCAGAATGGTGGTCACGCCGGTGTCTGACAGAAGTTTGGCAACCATTTTGCGCATGGACGCCCGCAGGCCAGTGTCCAGTGCGGAAAAGGGTTCATCCAGCAGCATCAGCCGAGGCCGCTGGGCCAGGGCGCGGGCCAGGGCGACCCGTTGTTGCTGGCCGCCGGACAGCTCGTGTGGCCAGCGCTGGCTCATGCGTGAGTCCAGCGCCACCATCTCCATCAGTTCGGCGATCCGTGTCTGCTTCGAAGCGGCATCACCCGAGAGTCCAAAGCCGATGTTGCCGGCAACGGTCATGTGCGGGAACAGCGCGCCGTCCTGCGGTACATAACCAATCAGGCGCTGATGCGCCGGGACTTCGGTCGAGCCGTTGACCAGTGTCTGGCCGCTGAGCGAGATGCTGCCCGAATCGGGAAACTCGAACCCGGCAATCATTCGCAGCAAGGTGGTCTTGCCTGAGCCGGAAGGGCCGACGATAGCCGTGCGGCTTCCCGCTTGCACCGACAGGCTGACGTTGTGCAGGGCGGGCAGGGAGCCGAAGGTTTTGTAGAGGGAATTCAGTTCGAGAGCGTTCATCGGCCTGCCGTGCGTTTGGATTGGTGATAGAGAAGCGCGGTCAACGGAAGCGAAAGCAGAATCATGATCAGCGCGTAAGGTGCCGCGGCGGCGTAGTCGATTTCGCTGGTCATGGCCCAAAAACCGGTGGCTAGCGTGCGGGTGCCGCTCGGCGAGAGCAACAGGGTCGCGGTCAGTTCATTGGTGATCGCCAGGAACACCAGCGCTGCACCGGCGGCAGCTCCCGGTGCCGCCAGGCGCATGGTGATCAGCCAGAGTGCCTTGCTCGGCGAGCGACCCAGGCTGCGGGCGATATTTTCCAGCTCCACGGGCGCCTGAGCAATGCCGGCACGCAAACTGACCAGCGCGCGTGGCAAGAACATCAGCAAATACGCCAGCAGCACGGTGATGGTGGTCTGGTAAATCGGCCGGGCAAAGTTGATGGTCACGGTCACCAGTGCCAGTGCCACAACGATCCCCGGCAATGAGCTGGTGATGTAGTTGCAGCTTTCCAGGAGGCGATGCAGGCGTCCCGGCGAACGGATCGACAACCAGGCCACTGGAACTGCCGCGCAGGTGGTGATGACGGCGCCGACGCTGGCCAGAATGAGGGTCTGCTTCAGCGCCGGGAGAATTTCCGCCATGCGCCAGACGTCCGCGCCACCGGCAATCAGCCACTGGGCGAGGGTAATCAGCGGCACGCCAAGTGCGAGTGCGCCAGTGATGATCGGCAGCAACAGTGCGGCGGCTCTGATGTTGGGTGTCAGCCGCTGGGTACGTTGCAGGCGCGCGCTGCCGGAGCCGACGCGTGCGTAACGCGCGTGGCCGCGGGAGGCGGATTCGGCGGTCAACATCAGCAGACAGCACAGCGCCAGAACCCCGGCCAGCATGTTCGCCGCCGGGCCGTTGAAGGACGATTGGAACTGGTCGAAGATCGCCGTGGTGAAGGTGTCGAAGCGAATCATCGCGTACAGGCCGTATTCAGCCAGCAAGTGCAGCCCGACCAGCAAGGCGCCGCCGCAAATCGCCAGGCGCAGTTGCGGCAGCACGACCCGGAAGAACACCGCCCAGGGCTTGAGCCCCAGCGATTCGGCAACATCTTCGATGGCCGGGTCCAGGCGCCGCAGCGTGGCGGCGATCGGCAGATAGAGGAACGGGAAGTAGGCGATGACCGAAACCAGTA
Source organism: uncultured Pseudomonas sp. (assembly GCA_964396695.1). Classification (GTDB taxonomy): domain Bacteria; phylum Pseudomonadota; class Gammaproteobacteria; order Pseudomonadales; family Pseudomonadaceae; genus Aquipseudomonas. The sequence goes on along the minus strand of CAYNGZ010000029.1, from coordinate 22,658 downwards.
CCGCGGCAGACAACCCATGAATCGGTGGTGCCAGGCTGACCCAGGCATAACTGTGCACAAAGGCCGGCACCGCAATCGGTGCGGTTGCCAGCACCGACCAGAAGCGGCGGCCCGGCAAGTCGGTGCGTTCGGTCAACCAGGCGAGTGCCACGCCCAGCGCGACGCACAGGGGAATCGTGATCAGCACCAGCAACACGGTGTTGATCAAAAGCTCGGCCACTCGAGGCCTGAAGACCAGCTCGGCGATCGTCGCCCAGCCGGTCTGAATGGAAATGCCGATGACAAACGCCAGCGGCATCAGCGCCAGCAACGACACCAGAATGGATATTGCGACCACCCACTTGCCGCTGCGCCCTCCGCGAGCGCGGCGAGGGTGTGGACGTGGGCTGGCCAGAGTCACCGGCAGGGCGACCCCGGCGACTTCAGCAGCTTCTGGCAACGCGACTGGCTTGGACATCGGATTACAGCAACCCCGCCTGAGTCATCAGCTCGACAACTTTTTTGCTGTTGAGTTTGGAGGCGTCGACGGCAGGCGCGTCAAGTTGCGCCAGCGGCACCAGTTTCGGATTCGACGGTGCGTCCTTGCCCACCGCGTACTCAAACGAGTTGCCGGTTTTCAGAATGGCCTGACCTTCTTTGCCAGTGACCCACTTCAGGAATGCCTGGGCTTCTTCCTGGTGTTTGCTGGAGGCCAGAACAGCGCCGCCGGAGAGGCTGACAAACGCGCCCGGATCCTTGTGCTTGAAGTAGTGCAGCGAGGTGTTCTTGCTGTTTTCGCCGGTTTTGCTCTGATCGACGAAGCTGTAGTAGTGGTAGATCACGCCGCCTTCGATCTGACCGGCGTTCACTGCCTTGAGCACAGCGCTGTTGCCACGGTAGGCAGTGGCGTTGGCTTTCATGCCCTTCAACCATTCCAGCGTGGCGGTTTCGCCCTTGAGGTCCAGTACGGCGGCGACGATGGCCTGGAAGTCGGCGCCGGCAGGCGAGCCGGCCCAACGACCTTTCCAGCTTGGGGAGGCCAGGTCCATCAGGGATTTCGGCAGGTCGGCTTCGGCCAGTTTGCTTTTGTTGTAGACGAACACGGTCGAACGAGCGGCGATACCCACCCATTTGCCATGGGCCGGGCGATAGGCCGAACCGACTTGCTCAAGGGTCGAAGGCGCGACAGGGGTAAACAGCCCGGCGTTATCCACCAGCACCATGGCCGGGGAGTTTTCGGTCAGGAATACGTCAGCCGGGGAGGCGGCACCTTCTTGTACGAGCTGATTGCCCATCTCGCTGTCATCGCCGTTGCGCAGCGTGACCTTGATTCCTGTTTCACGGGTAAAACCTTCGACCCAAGCCTTGGTCAGGGTCTCATGCTGAGCGTTGTAGACGACGATGCCTTCAGCACTTGGCGCAGCAAAGACATGGCCGGCACCCAATAAAGCGGTGGCGAGCAGCGCGGTTTTCAGGAACGAAGGAAGACGAGGATTCATTTTGTTAGCAGCTCCTGCAGTTTTATTGAGAATCAGGTGGGCGAGCTTGTCGTTCGCTTCCCGCAATCCCTGCAGCTCGCCCCGAACAATGCGAATCATTCGCATGAATTTTGGTGGCGGCAATGTAGTGTGGGGTATGTGAAAAAAACGTCAAATAAGTCGTTAATCAATGTCGTTTGTATTTAGATTGAGGCGCTGAGGAGGGAGTTTGAAGGACAGAGCGGTTTGAATTCAAACACTATCGTCGATGAGGCCCACTGATTTCATGTGAGCGGAGCTGGAAAGGAAGGATCGAGAGGCCCATCGGGCCTCTCGATCCTTTTTCACTGGGCGGGAGCGTTGGGGATGAAGGCAACGCTGGCATCCGAGCGCGGATGCAGCAGCCGCTCACCATTGTCTGGCTGCGTGACGACGGCCTGATGGTCGACCGTCAGGAAGTTCAGTGGCAGCGGATCCTTGCGTTTGTAATGCGCCACAATGATGGTGCGCTGCGGGTCCCACTGCTGGCCGCTGGTCTTTTCCAGCCATGCCATGAACTGCGCGCTGGTGCCTTCACGGGGAAAGTCACTGGTTTCGGGCACGTAGTAGAAAGGCGCACCGCCGTTTTGCAGGTACATCGGGATTTTGTTGTCGACCTCGACCATCACCATCCGCCATTGATTCCATGGCGCGATCAGGCTGGCCTGAGCCTTGACGTCCTTACCGAACTGCACGACGCCACCGCCACCGTTGCTCCAGGGCACGATAATCCCGAGGATCAGCAACAGCAGGACCGTCGTGACGCCAAAGCCGATCTTCAACCCGCGTCCTTCGACTTTGCCTTCAGCGCGCCGTTGCTCCCTGCGCCGGGTGACCCACCAGGCTGCCAGCAACTGCGCAAACGGCACCAGCGGCAAGACGTAGTAACTGCGTCGGCTACCGCTGGCCGTGAAGAACAGGAACAGCAGGCCCAGCGCCCAGATCAGCCAGCGGGCATTGGGTTCGAGCGTGCGCCAGTTACGAGCCGCGACCCACAGCCCAAGCACCCAGAACGGTGCCCATGGCAGGGTATAAACCGGCAAGTAAATCAGGTAGGTGTAAATCGGCCCGATGTGGTCGAACGGCTGGAAAAACCGCACCACGTTTTCCCGGAAGACCAGTCCCAGACCACTCTGGGCGGAGGTGGGGGCGCCGTAGATATTCGACAATACGAACGGCACCGCGTAGACCAGGCCGGCAACCAGCAGGGCGACGCAAAGGCGCAGGTTGAGGTGACGTTTCCAGCGGCCTTCCTGCAGCAGATGCGGCAGCAGCACCAGCCCCGGCAGGATGAAGCCGATCAGGCCTTTGAACAGAGACGTCACGGACAGCAGCAGGAAGAACACGCAGTAGCGGCCGAGTCGTGTGTCGTCCGGTCCGCGCCAATACCACCAGATCGCTGCCAGCACACCGCACACGGTCAGAATGTCAGCCGTCGCGACCCGGGCCCAAAAGACGAAATAGAAGGTAGTTGCCAGCATCCAGCCGGCGATCAACCCGGTGCCTTTGCGAAACAGCTGTTCGCCGATCAGGTAGACCAGCCAGACACTCAGCCAGGCTGAAATCACCGAAGACAGACGCAAGGACCAGTGGCCAAGGCCGCCTGTGAACCAGGTGGTGGCGGTAATCAACCAGTAGGAGGGCAGTGGCTTGTCGTAATAGGAACTGCCCATGAGGTACGGATCAAAGTAGTTATCGGTTTGCAGCATCTGCAACACGATATTCGCCCAACGGGTTTCCGGGCCCCAGAGTTCCCGTGTGCCCAGCCCCAATAACAGGAGAAGCGCTGAAACCCCAAGCAGGATCAGCAGCGCGCGTGTTTCCGTTTCCCGCGACTTCATGTGGTGTTTTCCCCAGGTCTTGACCGCCAGCCGCAGGATTGCTCCGTGCCTATGGACGCCGCGACCTGCGCGCCGGGGTCAGAAAATGCAGATCATCTACTTGCCGGGTGACGATCTGTCTATCGTCACCCGGTCAACCGGCGCATCAGGAAACTTCAGGGCAGTTTCGGGAAGACCAGTATCTCCAGCTCGCCTCGCTTGTAACGCTTGCCATCGACCGGAAGCAGCAAGACTTCCTGTTCTTCCAGGGCATTTTTCACCCGCATGACCACACCCACCGAACCCTTCTTGCGGGCGTCGGTCATCCACTGCTGGACACCGTTCATGTCGATTTTGCGGTGCTGCGCCTCTGGGTAATCCGAGCCGTACTGCAGTTCGCCGACGGTGTTGTACAGGTCGACTTGCGGGCGTTTCAGGCGCCAGGACAATGCCGAAGCAGCGCCCAGGTCGTTACTCAGCAGCGAAGAGGTTTCGCTCAACTCCTGAACATGTTCGGCGATGAACTGGTCAGGCATTTTGCTGTTGACGATTGTCGCGGGCATGGCGGCTGGCAACAACGCAACCAGCAGCCAGATCCCCAGCGCCGGAGTGGCCCAGTAGACCAGCGGCCGAAGGGCTTGCAGGGCGTTGGCGATGATCCAGCCGGCCAGCACGATGAAGCCCAGCGACATAGGGAACATTTCAGTGTTTTCGAAGATCGGCTTGCTGATCTGCAAGTAGATCAGAACGATCAGGGCAATTGTCGCGATCGCTGTGTTGAGCAAGCCGTTGATGCGAATCGACCGGCCACGGGCCTCGCTAACCAGATCGATCAGCGTGTTGGCCATCAGCAAGGCCAGCGGTAGCAGGCACGGCATGATGTAGGTTGGCAGCTTGCCCTTGCTCAGGCTGAAAAATACCAGTGGCAGGAGCATCCACAGCAGCAGGAAGCCGGTGGTGCTCTGAGTCTTGTTTTTCCAGGCTTGAACCAGCGTCGCTGGCAACAGCGCTGCCCACGGCAGGCTCGAAACCACCATGATCGGCAGGAAGAACCACCACGGCCGGGTATGCTGGGCATCGTCGGCAGCGAACCGGCGAATGTGCTCGTGCCAGAAGAAGAACCGCCAGAAATCGGGTTCGTGGTTATGGATCGCCAGCACCCACGGCAGGCTGATGACAATGGCGACAACCATCGCTACCAGGCCATAGCGCAGCAATTCGCCAAAACGCTTTTGCCAGGCCATATAAGGCACGGCGATCAACACCGGCAACAGCCAGGCGAGAAAGCCCTTGGTCAGGAAGCCCATGCCACAGGCGAGCCCGAGCAAGGCCCAGGCACCGAGCTTGCCGCGCGGGGTTTTGTTATCCAGGGCAAACCACAGGGCAACCAGGCTCAGGTTGACCCAGAAGGTGAACTGCGGATCGAGGTTGGAGTAGCCGGCCTGGCCGGCGATCAGGCCGAAGCTCATGTAGAGCAGGGCGGCAGCGAAACTCTTGCGCGGATCGTTCCACATCCGGCGGGCGATCAGGTAAGCCAGCCACACACTCAGTCCGGTGCTGACTGCCGAGGCAATGCGCACGCCGAACAGGTTTTCACCAAAGATCGCCTGACCGATGGCGATCATCCAGTAACCGGCGATGGGCTTCTCGAAATAGCGAAAGCCCATGAAATGCGGAGACACCCAGTCACCGCTCAGCAACATCTCCTGGCTGATCTGTGCGTAGCGGGGCTCGTCGGGAATCCATAACCCATGGCCCATCATCGGCAGCAGGTAGAACAGGCCGAAGGCCAACAGCAGGCAGGGTAACGCCCAGCGTTTGATCATTTGACTCGTGCTCCCTGCAACTTCATGCGACGGTTCGGATTGCTGCATGAGCAATCAGTAAAGTGATGCGTGAGGAGTATGATTTTTCGCTTCATGAGACGGCCTTGATACCGGAAGACGTTGCTCGGTTTTTGGTGTTTTTGGTTGTGACACTCGCGGCTGTGCAGACTGACTTCAACGACAACTCGCGCAAGGGCGTGGGCATCGCTGTAGCGGCGAGCCGGCCCGTATGACTCGGCAAACTAAAGAAGATCGGCGCATGACATTCCTGGGCCTCCTGGCAACGGACTGGACGGGTGTAGGCGGGTAAGCCGCTATGGGCGGGTACCGCATGCTACAAGTGCAGCCGCGAGTCTTCCATTCGGGATTTTCTCCTGACAGGCATTCAAGCGTGAAATCCCCGGTTTTTCAGTAACACGCTGAAAAAAATAAAGTTATTCAACTTGTTTCAAGTGCACGCAAACGCTGAAGAACTGCCTTGGTCACGACTTCTTGAGTTCGTTAACCGCGTCTGCGTGCGCTGACCGCAAGCCTATTTGCTGGCGAAGCGTTTATCCAGCACGGCTGGCCAGTCCTGGGCGTTCACAGTGCCGAGGATTTTCAACTGCCCGTCAGCGGTAACCGAGACGAACAGGGCACTGGTGTACGCACTGGTGGCGGCATGCTTGAAGCCGGTTTGCTTCTCGAAGTCACTGATGCAGCCACTGTGGGTGATCAGAACCAGGTTGCGATGAGCCGTTTTGTGTGCAACCACATCGTCGCGCATGGTCTTGCCACATTGAGCCAGCCATTCCTGATGGGTCGCCTCTTTGCCAAACATGTACTGCGCGGTTTGCATCGTGCGGGTCGCCGGGCTGCTGAACACGTCCGCATGGTCCATGCCCAGGGCGTTGAATCCTTTACCCACCTCGGTCGATGCCGCACTGCCTACCTGGGTAATACCATCGGCGGGGCCCAGGCATGGATTTTTCGACTGATCGCACCGTTCGGCATGTCGAACCAGCACTGCCACGTCCCCAGCTTGCCAGTGTTCGAACACGGCCGCCGCTGCCATGTGGTTTCCTTCCGCCAGCATCGCAGGGGAGCGGGGCCACAAGGCGAAACCGGTGACCAGGGCGGCCACGATCATTGCCGACGCTGCGAGGGTCACTTTCTTGAAGCGGTTTTTGATCGCCCGTTTAGGCGAGTCCTTGGGCATTGCAGAATTAACCACGCCTTTCACCTGTGAATTGTAGGGACGAAGAGTTTGAATACCGTTCAAGCAGGCAGCTTAGTCAACTCGTGAAAACGCGAGCATTGAAGGTCGATGTATGCCGGCCAATTTAGGGGCGGGCAGGTGGGGGATAAGTGAAACGAATGTGAAAATTTTGCTGGGATTCTTAACCTTCCCTAAATGAGGGTTAATGAGTTGATTTTAAGTGCATTACTCGCCATGGAAGCCGCCCGAGCGTGGTCGCAGGGGAGGCGGCAAGTGCCACCCGTTCAGGGGGGATTTTTTCAGGCTGCTTCCTGGGGCGACTTTCCCAGCAGATCGATTCGGCAACCGGGGCCTGCGTCGTAAACCGCCAGCTTCATGTCGTGTAGCCGCGCCACGGCCGAGACCATGCTCAAGCCCAAGCCGTTGCCGGGCGTGTGGCGACTCAACTCTGAACGGTAGAGCCTGCGAAACACCGCTTCGCGCTCGGCTTCGGGAATGCCTGGACCGTTATCGACGACCCGAATGCCGATGCCCGTTGCGTCGCTGACAACGCTGAGACTGACGCGGCTATGGTCGGGAGAGAACTTGATCGCGTTGTCCAGCAGATTGCAGCACGCATCGAACAACAGTTGGGCATCGCCGGCGATCAGCGTTGACTGCGCGTTGGCCTGGAATGCCAGGCTGATGCCGCGTTCTTCGGCCAGCGGCTCATAGAACTCACAGGCATCGGCGCCAATCAGGTTCAGATCGACCGGTGCAAAGTGGCTTCGGCGCGCGCTGTCCTCAATCTCCGAAATGCGCAGCAGGGCACGGAATGTCATCAGCAAACCTTTGGCCTCGGTCAGCGCGGAGTCAATGCTGGCGGCGTATTCGTCCTCGCGCAAACCGCGACGCTGTGCGCGCTCAAGGCCCGCGATCAGCCGGGTCAGGGGCGTGCGCAGGTCGTGGGCGATGTCGTCGCAGACGCCTTTGACCTCGCTCATCAAGCGTTCCAGCTCATCCAGCATGCTGTTGACCACGTGGGCCAGGCGGTCGATGTCATCGTTGTTGCCCAGGGTTGGCAAACGGCTACTCAAGTCGCCCTCGATGATGCCTTTGATCGAGTCGCTTAATTTGTCGAGCCGGCGCCGCGCCGAGTAGCCCAGGCCGATCGCACCCAACAGGCCGACCACCAGCAGCAGGACCCCGCCGGAAACCAGCGCATGGACCAACAGTTCGTCGAACTCGCCGATATCATGCATGTCCTGGGCGACCAGCAGGGTTTTGCCGTCTTCCAGTTTATGGACGATAAACCGCACGGGACGCGTGCGATCATTGCTCTTTTGCCAGTCGAACTCGGCGGGTCGATCATATTTCTTGAACGGCGGCAGTTGATGAATGGCGCCGGCAATGTACTGGCCGTTTTCATCGAACAGGCTATGCGGCAGGCGACCTTCTGTGTCTGAACTTGCGTGTTTGCGGATTTCCTCTTCACGCAGCTGCGGTGTTTGCTGGCTGCGATTCTCTACCTGACGATAGAGCGCAGTGTCGGCCTCGCTCTTCAGGTAAAACGCGGTCTGCCAGTAAATGTAGCCAAACAGCGCCAGAAACGAGCATCCGAACAGCCCGAGGAATATCAGGCCCGTACGGAAACTGATGGTGCGCGGAATCTCACTCAGGTGAACGGAGAACATAACCGGCCCCCCGAATGGTGTGGATCATCTGCGCTTCGCCTTCGGCGTCGATCTTGCGGCGCAGGCGGCCGATATGCACCTCGATGACATTGGTGCGCTCGTCGTAGCTGTAGTTCCAAACGGCTTCAAACAGCATGGTGCGCGTGACCACCTGTTCGGCGTTGCGCATCAGGTGTTCCAGCAGCGCGTATTCACGCGGAACCAGATCGATGATTCGATCGCCACGGCGCACACTGCGCCGTAACAGGTCGACGTGCAGGCTACCGACGCGCAGCTGATTGTCCGGCTCGCGGGTGACGGGGTCGGACCGACGGCGGCTCAGGGCGTCCAGCCGCGCGGTAAGCTCGATGAATTCGAAAGGTTTGGTCAGGTAGTCATCGCCACCGGCGCGCAAGCCTCGAACCCGCTCATCCAGTGCACTCAGGGCACTGAGAATCAACACCGGCGTGCTCACACTCGCCGCCCGCAAGGCGGTCAATACGCCCAGCCCATCGATACCGCCCGGCAGCATCCGGTCGAGAACGATCAGGTCGAAGGGCTCGCTGAGGGCTTTGAGCAAACCGTCGCGGCCATTGTTCACGCAGGTAACGGTAAACCCGTGATCCTGCAGGGCTGCTTCGATTTCGCGGGCAGTGGAGCTGTCGTCTTCGACGACCAGAACATGAGTCATGGGAGTTGAACCGGTCACTTGAACAAGTGGAGAGATGGCATAGTGTGTCAAATCCAGGCAGACGCCAACGTCGCCGCCGGATAAATAAAAGTTTAGGTTCTAAGAGAGAAAGCTCTTTGCGCATTCTAGTCGTTGAAGATGATGCCCAGACCGCGACCTACCTGTTGCGTGGGCTGACGGAAAGCGGGCACGTGGTGGATGTTGCCGAAGAAGGCAACGATGGCCTGGCCATGGCGCTGGAAGGGATTCATGACGCGCTGATTGTCGACCGGCGCCTGCCGGGGCTCGACGGTATCGCTCTGGTGCGGGCGATACGCAGTCGCGGCCTGCGTATTCCGGTATTGATGCTCAGCGCTCAGTCAACCACGGCGCAAAAGGTCGAAGGCCTGCAAGCCGGTTGTGACGATTACCTGGCAAAACCCTATGCCTTCGCCGAGGTGCTGGCACGACTCGAAGCCTTGTTGCGCGGCGCCGATCAACCGAGCGCCACCGGGCGCAAGCTGGAAGTCGGCGAGCTCGAACTCGACTGCGCGACGCGCACGGCGGTGCGTCAGGGTCGCAGCATTGTCCTGCAACAGCGTGAAGCGTTGCTGCTGGAAAAGCTCATGCGCCACAGCGGCCAGGTGGTGCCCCGGGACATGCTGCTCGACAGTGCCTGGGATTACGCTTTTGACCCCAACGACAATGTCATCGACAAACATATCCATCGTCTGCGACGCAAACTCGATGAAGGTTTCGAGTACTCGCTGATCAAGACCGTTCCGGGCGCGGGTTACAGCTTTCAGGGCAGTCGCTATCCCGATTAAACAAAAGTTTACCTACAGGCGAACGCTCTGCCAGGCGCTGTTGGCTATCTTCGGCTCATTCGTGGACGTGCTCCACAAACGTTTCAGCCGGAGATCGCGTGCCAATGCCAGTTGCAACCTCATCGAGGCGTAGCTTCTTATCCCTGTCGGTGCTGCTGGGCGTATTGATGCTCGGTGGCTGCTCGATGGTGCCCGCTTACCATCAACCGGAGTTGCCGCTGGCGGCAAACTGGAATGGCGCCGAGCAAACGTCGGCAGCCCGGGGAGGGCAGTGGTGGAGCGAATTCCACAGCGCTGAACTGAATGAGCTGATCGCTCGCGGCCTCTCTGCCAATTACACCCTTAAAGCCGCCGCCAGCCGCATCGAAGAGGCACGCGCTTCGGCGCAGGTCGTCGGCGCCGGGCAATACCCGACGCTGGCGCTGGGCGGCAATGTCCAGCGTCAGAACAATTACGGCACCACGAAAAAAAGCAGCGTGTTTGCCCAGGCCACCTACGAACTGGACTTCTGGGGCAAACAGCGCGCCGCCGCCGACTCTGCCGATGCGCTGGCCAATGCCAGTGTGTTCGATGCGCAAACCCTGCGCATGAGCCTGGGGGCGAGCATCGCCGACAGCTACTTCCAGGTCTTGTCGCTGGAAGAACGGCTGCGCCTGGCCCAGTCGATTGCCGACGACGCCAAACAGGTACTCGATCTGGTCGAAGTCAAGGCCAGCCAGGGCGCGGTGTCCAACCTTGAAGTCGCGCAGCAACGCAACGCCTTGCAGACCTTCCAGGCCGCAATGCCGCCGTTGCGTCAGCAGCGCGATCTGGCGCTGTATCAATTGGCGGTGCTGGTGGGTGAAACGCCGCAAGGTTTTCATTTGAAAAGCGCCGGTCTTGATGGTTTGCAGGTGCCGCGTCCGTCCACTGGCTTGCCCATCGGCCTGCTGCGCCAGCGGCCCGACGTGCAGGCCGCTGAAGCGCGACTGGTCTCGGCCAACTTCGATGTCGGGGTCGCCCGTGCGGCGTTCTTGCCGAATCTCTCGCTGGATTTGATCGGCGGTATTGACACCATTGCCGGCGGCAATATCTGGAGCATGGTTGGCACATTGGCCCAACCGGTGTTCACCGGCGGCCGGCTCAACGGTCAGTTGCACTTCGACCAGGCCCACGCGCAGGAACTGACCGCCAGTTACCGTGAATCGGTGATCGAGGCGCTGCGAGACGTTGAAACCCAACTGAGCGCTACCCGCGAACTGGATAAAAGCTATGCCTTGAATCAGGCCGCGGTGGACTCTGCCCGCGAAGCCGCCAGGCTGGCGCAGGTTCGCTATCGGCTGGGCTCCACCGACTTTCAGACCTTGCTGATCGTCGAGCGCACCCAGTATCAGGCCGAAGACACGCTGTTGCAGGTACGCCTGCAACACCTGCAGGCCGCCGTTGGTTTGTTCCGGGCACTGGGCGGTGACTTCACGCCCGACACCCTTGCTTCCCTTTCTCCTTCCCAGGCGTCTCACCCATGAATGCTAAGCCACGCGTTGCGAACCCTCGCCATCGAGCACTTTCCTGGGCGCTGCTGATCCTCCTGTTGGGTGCCGGCGTCGGCGGCGCTCAGTGGATCAAGCGGGCTCAGGCGGCACCGACCAAAACCGAGGTAGCGGCAGTGCCGGTGCAACTGACGCAAGTCAGCCAACAGGACCTGCCGATCTGGCTCAGTGCAATCGGCAACGTCCAGCCGCTCAACAGCGTGAATGTGCGGGTTCGGGTGGATGGCGAGTTGCAGAAAGTCCTGTTCAAGGAAGGCCAGACGGTGAACGCCGGCAGTCTGCTGGCGGTGATCGATCCACGGGTTTACCAGGCGCAAGTGGCCCAGGCGCAAGCACTGATGGCCAAGGATCAGGCACAACTGGCCAACCTGCGGGTCAATCTGGACCGGGCCAGCAAATTGGCGGCTGCCAAGGCCGGTCCGACCCAGGATGTCGACACCTACCGCGCTCAATTGGCCGCGCAACAGGCCACGGTGCAGGCTGACCAGGCAGCGCTGGATAATGCGCGCCTGCAACTGGAGTTCACTCAGGTCAAGGCACCGTTGACCGGGCGCACCGGCCAGCGCTTGCTGGACGTCGGCGCCATTGCCCATGGTGCGGAAGCCACGGGCCTGGTGACCATTACCCAAATGAACCCGATCTCGGTAGCCTTCGCCGTCTCCCAGGATGAACTCCCGCAGATCCTTGAAGAAAACGCCAAGGGCGCCTTGCAAGTGGTTGCGATGACCCGCGATGGCCATCAGGAAATCGCTCGCGGCCGTCTGAGTTTTATCGACAGCCAGGTCGCTGCGGCCAGCGGTCAGATCCAGTTGAAGGCCGAGTTCGACAACAGTGCCAACCAGTTGTGGCCGGGCGAATTGGTCAGCGCACGCTTGCTGGTCAACACTCGTCAGGACGTCACGGTGGTGCCGGCCAATGCCGTGCAGTTCGGTCGCCAGGGCAATTTTGTTTATGTGATGGGCGCTGACCAACGGGTGCAGCCGCGTCAGGTCGATGCGGCCAGCGTGGTCGATGGCAAGCAGTGGATTCGTCAGGGGCTGGCCGCCGGAGAAACAGTCGTAGTGCAAGGCCAGTCACGCATCGCGCCGGGCGTCAAAGTCGCGCCGATCAAGGCTGACGAAGCCGCCGCGCTGGTGTCTGCCACACCCGTGGAGGCTGCGCGATGAAAGGGCTCGCCGGACTGATTCAACGACGCGTGGGCCTGAGCCTGTTGGCGCTTGGGGTCATGCTGCTGGGCGCTTTCGCGTACTTCCAGTTGCCGGTGGCTCCATTGCCCACCGTTGATTTTCCGACCATTCAGGTCACCGCCAAACTCTCCGGGGCCAGCGCCGAGACCATGGCGTCGTCGGTGGCGACGCCACTGGAAAGAGCGTTTGCCGCCGTTCCGCAAGTCACCTCGATGACCTCATCGAGCGCGGCCGGCAAGACTCAGGTGGTGTTGCAGTTCGACCTGTCGCGCAACATCGACGGCGCCGCACAGGACGTGCAAACCGCGATCAACACCGCCACCCCGAACCTGCCCAAGACCATGACCAGCGCGCCGACCTTCAACAAGGTCAACCCGGCCGAAGGTACGGTGCTGTCGCTGGCCGTGACATCACCGACGCGCACGCTGCCGGAACTCGATCGTTACGCGGACAACTACATTGCCCAGCGTTTGTCGCAGATGCCCGGCGTGGGGCTGGTGGATTTTCATGGTGAACAGAAACCGGCGGTGCGCATTCAGATCGATCCGGACGCGCTGGCCGCACGTGGCCTGAGCCTGGAAGACGTGCGTAGCGTGATCGGCGTCAGCACCGTGGATCAGCCCAAGGGCACCCTCGACGGACAGACCCGTTCCGTCACCCTCGGCGCGACCGACCAGATGCTCGACCCGCAGCACTACCGGGATCAGGTGATTGCCTACAAAAACGGCATGCCGATCAAACTCGGCGACCTTGGCCGGGTGATCGCCGGGGCCGAAGATACCCAGCAGGCCGCACAGTTGGGCGGTGAGCCGACAGTGATCGTCGACATTCACAAACAACCGGGTTTCAACCTGCTGTCGACCATCGCCACGATCAAGGCGAAGTTGCCCGAACTGACCGCGTCCTTGCCGCGCGATGTGCAGGTCCAGGTGGTGGGCGACCGCACCCAGACCATTGAAGCCTCGGTCAATGACATGCAGTTCACCTTGCTGCTGTCGATTGCCCTGGTGGTCGTGGTGATCTTCGTGTTCCTGCGCAAAGCCACCGCCACGCTGATCCCCAGCCTGACCATTCCGCTGTCGCTGGTGTCGACTTTTGGCGTGATGTATTTGCTCGGCTACAGCCTCGACAACCTGTCGATCATGGGCCTGGCCATTGCGGTCGGCTTCGTGGTGGACGATGCGATCGTGGTGATGGAAAACATCGTGCGCCATCTGGAGATGGGCAAGTCACGCCTGCAATCGGCAGTCGATGGCTTGCGCGAAGTGGCGTTCACCATTGTCTCGATGACGGTGTCCTTGATCGCAGTGTTCTTGCCGATCCTGTTGATGTCGGGGATCGTCGGGCGCTTGATGCGCGAGTTCGCGGTCACGGTCAGCGTGGCGATCATCATGTCCTGCATCGTCTCGCTGACAATCACGCCGATGCTCTGCGCCTGGCTGCTCAAACCCCATGCCGAAAGCGAGGAGGGGCGTTTCGCCCAGGCCTGCGAGCGGGCGTTCACGGCCCTGCACAACGGCTATCGTCGCAGCCTCGACTGGGTGCTTGACCATCAGCGCCTGACCCTCGGTGTGGCGCTGGCCACGCTGCTGGCGACGGCGGTGCTCTACGTGAGCATTCCCAAGGGTTTCTTCCCGCAGCAGGATAACGGCCTGATCCAGGGTGTCGCCGAAGCCTCTGCCGATATCTCGCCAATGGCCATGCGTGAGCAGGTCAACCGCGTCGTCGAGGTCGTCGGTCAAGACCCGGCGGTGGCCAAGGTGTACTTCTGGATCGGCCCGAACCCGACGGTCAGCCAGGGCAAGGTGATGATCAACCTCAAACCGTTCAGCGAGCGTACCGACAGTGCCCGCGAGGTGATCAGCCGCTTGCAGCCGGCCCTCGATCAGTTGTCCGGGGTCAAGGTCTACTTGCAGGCGAACCAGGACATCCAGATCGGTGGCCGCGCCAGTAAGACCCAGTATCAGTACACCCTTCAGGACCCGGACAGCGCAGAGCTGGATCACTGGAGCGGCGTGTTGCTGGAAAAACTCAAGACCTTGCCGCAGCTGCAACACGTGACGTCCGACCAGCAGCAGGCCATTGCTCAGGCAACCCTGGTCATCGACCGTGCCACGGCGGCACGTCTGGGCGTGACGGTGCAGGCCATCGACGACGTGCTGTACGACGCCTTCGGGCAGCGTCAGGTGGCGACGATGTTCACCCAACTCGACCAGAACCATGTGATTCTCGAACTGGACCCGCACTGGCAGACGTCCACCACCACGCTGGAGCATTTATACGTGCGCGCCAGCTCCGGAGCCCTGGTGCCACTGAACCTGTTGGCGAGCATCAAGACCGAGCAGGTGCCGATCATCATCAACCACCAAGGGGTGTTTCCGGCCATTACCCTGTCGTTTGACCTGGCGCCCGGCCAGGCCCTGAGCGATGCGGTCAGCGCTATCAATCAAGCGTCCCTGGCAGTGGCGATGCCTGACGCTGTCGTGGGCAGTTTTCAGGGCACCGCCCAAGCGTTCCAGGACTCGCTGAAATCCCAGCCCTGGTTGATTCTGGCGGCGATTCTGACCGTCTATATCGTGCTGGGCGTGCTCTACGAGAACGCGATTCACCCGTTGACGATCATCTCGACCCTGCCGTCCGCCGGGTTCGGTGCACTGCTGGCACTGATGTTGTGTGGACAGGACCTGTCGGTACTTGGGATGATCGGCATTATTTTGCTGATCGGCATCGTCAAGAAGAACGCGATCATGATCGTTGACTTCACGCTGTCGGCCCAGCAACGTGGCCTTTCCGCCAGAGACGCCGTGCGTGAAGGGTGCCTGTTGCGATTGCGCCCGATCCTGATGACATCACTGGCGGCGTTGCTCGGTGCCCTTCCTTTGGCCGTCGGCCACGGGGCCGGCCCCCGAGTGCCACAACCACCTGGGCACCCCCACCGTCGCCCACGCGGCGGTCTCCCACACCCTGCCCTTTGAAACCCCCCCGGC
>CAYNGZ010000029.1:0-7456 GCA_964396695.1 uncultured Pseudomonas sp. | reverse complement strand
AAAGAGGACGCGTATCATGTTCGGTGTCGTACGGCGTCTGGCCCGGCAACTTGGCCATTCGGCCAAGGACGCCGTGCGTGAAGGTGGCCTGTTGCGATTGCGCCCGTTCCTGATGACATCACTGGCGGCGTTGCTCGGTGCCGTGCCTTTGGCGTTCGGCCACGGGGCTGGCTCCGAGTTGCGCCAACCACTGGGCATCGCCATCGTCGGCGGCCTGGCGGTCTCGCAGATCCTGACCTTGTACACCACGCCGGTCGTCTACCTTTGGTTTGAGCGTCGGCGTCGCAGCCAACCACTCGTCGCGCAGGGCCTCAAAGTGTGAAGCCGGCATTCGAACACTGGAAAGACATGGACTCCAAACAGAGCCTGACGAAAAGGATTGTGATGGTTTTCGCACTGATGACTGCGTTTGTCGCGGGGGTCTTTGCGGTCGGCATTGTCGTGACCGTGCACGTCGTTGAAGGAAAGCTCACCACGAGCAGTCTGAGTGGTGGGCTGCAGCGTTTGCTGCTGATGGACAACACCGATGACTGGACCCATCGGCCGGAGAAAGACGAGCTGTTTTTCTTTGAGGGCGGGCTGGGCGAAATGGCCCCGGACGAGCAGCTCAAGGCGTTGCACCCGGGCTTTCAGGAAATCGTCTATGACGGCGAGGACTATTACGCCATGGTGCGGGTGGTCGACGGTCGCCAATACATCCTGCTCAAGGATCAGCGAAGTCACGAACAACGCGAACGGGTGTTATACGCGGTGGTCATTGTCGGGTTCGTGTTGAGCATCCTGTTGGCGATTCTGTTGGGTTGGCTGCTGGCCAGACGCGTCATGGCGCCGGTGATCCGTCTGGCGCGCCAGGTGCGTCACCGCGACCAGTTACTGGAACTCGCACCGCCGCTGGCGCCCGAGTATGCCGTCGACGAGGTCGGCGAACTGGCGGTTTCCTTTGATCAAACCCTGGGGCGACTGCGCGCGGCGCTGGGTCGGGAAAAACTGTTCACCAGCGATGTCAGTCATGAATTGCGAACGCCGTTGATGGTGCTCGCCAGTTCGTGTGAGCTGTTGCTGAGCAATCGTGCCATGGACCCTCGCTCGATGGCCCAGGTCAGCCGTATTGCCAGGGCCAGCGATGAAATGCGGCAACTGGTCGACACGTTCCTGATGCTGGCGCGTGACCGTGGCAACGACTCCGGCAACGGTGCCAGCGCGTCGTTGAAAGAAGTCGCCGATGCTCTGGCGGAGATATGGGGCCGGCTGATCCGGGAAAAAGGTCTGGAGTTCATCTACGTCGATGAGCAGGCTTCAAACACCTGCTACAACCTGACGTTCCTGCAATCGGTGATGGGCAACCTGCTGCGTAACGCCTGGCACTATACTGATCATGGTTTCATTCGCCTGACTCTGCGCGAGCACGGCTTCAGCGTGGAAGACAGCGGCATCGGCATTCCGGAAGAAAAACGCCATGCGATGTTCCAGCCCTTTGTCAGGGGCGACGAACACCGAGGCGAAGGGCTGGGATTGGGGCTGTCGCTGGTTCAGCGGATCTGCACCAACCAGAACTGGCGAGTGGAACTCACGGCCTGTGAGCCTCACGGCTGTCATTTCACCGTGGACCTGGAGGCGCGCCAGGCGCAACTCCCGCTCTAACAGGCGCGAACATGTCCGTTGGTCGGTTGACCTGACATGCCTGTCGATGTGAGGTCCTGCGGATCGACTAACCGGTAAATCGATGACGCATTTCAACGAGGAGAGTGATCATGTCCTATGTCGATGGCTTTGTTGCCGCTGTACCCACCGCCAACCGCGAAAAATTCAAGCAGCACGCCGAGTTCATGGCAGGCATTTTCAAAGAAAACGGCGCACTGAGCGTGACCGAATGCTGGGGGGACGACGTGCCCGAAGGCAAACTGACTTCCTTCCCGATGGCAGTGAAACTCAAGGAAAACGAGACCGTGGTGTTCTCGTGGATCATCTGGCCGGACCGTCAAACGCGTGACACAGGTATGCAGAAGTTCATGGACGACCCCAGGCTTCAATCACTGGACAACTCAATGCCTTTCGATGGTCACCGGATGATCTTCGGCGGTTTCGAGATGATCGTAAACGTGTGAGGTATGTCGCTTCATCCGGGTGTCAGGCGGGCCTGAACAGGATGCCGGCCCGCCCCGGAGGGTGCGCGCCGGTTATTCCTGCGTGGTGATCCGGCAGCTCTTGCGATCGCGGATCTCCTGGTCTGTCGGCCGCTCTTTGACAAACTCGAAGCGCGGCTCGCCCTCGTTGTACGTGACCAGCCAACCCCATTCCAGCTTGGACTCGTCCTGCCCGGGCTTAGGTGGCGCAGCCCACCAGGGTTCTTTGCTGATAATCTGGCGCATACCCCCTCCACGTGGTGCGGGTCACTTCAACTATAACGTGGATGAGCGGGGGGCAGCGTTTTCCCGCCGTCTGGTCGACACGCCGGCAGTTTTCTTACAAAGCCTGGATCAGATGTTTTGCTCAGCCCCCGGCCAACCCGCCTGGCGCAAGGCGTGAAGCAAGGTGGCGGCATCCAGCCCCGGCACCGTATGCCCATTGCCCTCGGTGGTATCGCAGGCCAGCAAGGCATTGATGATGGCTTCCTCTACCGCTTCTGGCCGCTTTCTTCTGGTGGCCGTATATCCCGAAACATGCTCAGCAGCAGTAAGTCGTAGGTGATCTTCAGACCGCCTGCTATGACCAACGGCCAACCAAAGGTCGATAAGCCCAGCAAATAACCGGCAAGCAGCGGGCTCAACGCTGCCGCCAGGCTACGTGGGACCGTCGTGACACTGGCCGCCGCTGCGCGCTCTGCACACGGCACGATTGCCATGATGTAGGAGCTACGGGTCGGCACATCCATTTGCGACAACGCGCTGCGTGCAAGCAGCAAGACAATTGCCAGGCTCAATGTCGGCATCAGAGGAATGAGGATCAAGAACAGGCTAGAGGGTAGGTGGGTAAACACCATTGTATTCACGAGTCCAAACCGATCGGCAATGCGATTCGCCGCCAGATATGAAAACGCCGTCAATACTCCGGTCCAGAAAAAAATCTGCCCTGCGATCGTGGTGGAAAGCTGAAATTTCTGGAAAAGCCACAACGCAATCATTGATTGCACCACGAAGCCGCCCCCGAACGCATCCAGACTGAACAAGGCTGCGAGGGTATAAACGACCCGCTTCGATTTTTGTAATGGTGCAGCCGGCGCCTTGTGCTCGTCTGTACCGGTCTCCTGAGGTAGCGTGGAATAAATCAGCGCCGAAGCCAGTCCCAAAAAGCCATAAAGGATAAACATCGCTTGTAGCGCTATTTTCCTGTCGAGCCCGGATGTCGCGGCTATCCAATCAGGTGTACCCGCGAACAGCGCACCCAATGCGGCAGCCAACGCAGCGATCAGACTATAGCGGGCAAATACCGCCGTCCGCCGACGTTCGTCTACCAAACCGGAAAGCACGGCGTGCTCTAGCGGCAAGAATACGCTGACGTCGCCGCTGGACGGATTCAAAGTCCCGACAATGGCGATCACCAGCAAAGGCCAGAAATCGGTGACAGCCGCAAAGCCAAAACCGGTTCCCGTCATGAGCAGCGCGGCCATCAGCAGCAACAGGCGGTAGGTAAAACGATGAGCGTAGAGGCCAACCAGAAGCGTCAATACGCCTGAGCCTAACAGCGTGCCGGTGGCGATCATCCCGACTTGAAGCGGCCGCATGCCCAATGCCAGCAGATACAGTGGCAGCAGCAAGCTGACGTACCCGTCGGCGAATGCCCGCAGACCTCGTACACATAGCAGGCGGGAAAGGACCGGCGAGTTCACTTAACCCAGCGTGCAGAGCATTGGGCGGCCTCGATACGACTGGCACCAATCAGCCAGGGGCAAGCAATGCGGTCAATTTTCGGCCGCTCACGGGTAATCCATTTCATGAATTAACCTCTCTTTCGTTACGCGCGGGTTGACTGGACCGTCTGGAGATCATTGGATCACTCCGGCGAGATGGATGATGATTCCAGCCGCACAGCAGCCGGCAAGCGTGATCATCATGCCCAATTTGAATCGAAGCAGCGCCAGCATCGCCACAAGCGACAGGGCAAGCGACCACGGATTGACGCTGGACAGCACCGGCACCTGGAGAACCATGCCGAAGGCATTCACCACGTTGACCTGCTCGAACAAAGTGTGAAGGGCGAACCAGACGGAGAGGTTGAGGATCACGCCGACGACGGCGGCCGTGATGGTCGAGAGGGCGGAGTTCAGCGCCTTGTTGCCGCGCAGCGCTTCGATGTAGGGCGCACCGATAAAGATGAACAGGAAAGACGGTGTGAAGGTTACCCACTTGGCGAGTAATCCGCCAAGCGTGCCGGCCAGCACCGGGCTTAGCGATCCGGGATCGCGAAATGCCGCCATGAAACCGACGAATTGCACAACGCTGATCAGTGGGCCTGGCGTTGTTTCGGCCATACCAAGGCCGACCAGCATTTCGCCGGGCGTGAGCCAGTGGAAATGCTCAACGGCCTGTTGCGCCACATAGGAGAGTATCGCGTAGGCGCCTCCGAAGGTAACAACTGACAGCTTGCTGAAAAAGATGGCTATGCGGGTATAGACATTGTCGGCGCCCATCGTGGCAAGAAAGGCAATGAGCGGGCCGAGCCATAGCGCCAGACCGAGCGCCGTGACTTTGATGGCGCGTAGATGCGATGGCCGTACGTGCTCAGGGATTTCCTGGGCAAAGGCTGTGTCAATGGCAGCCAAGGGTTCGTCGCGGTGCACAGACTCGCCATGGGCCGATGTGACGCGAAAAGCGCTTACCCCTGCCCAATTACCGACAAGGCCAACCACGGCGGCGGCCGCGATGATGAGCGGAAAGGGTATGGCAAATACGAATATGCCAATGAACGAGAGCGCCGCGACCGCGACCATGACTCGATTCTTGAGCGCCCGCCGGCCGACTCTCATGACTGCCTCAAGCACAACCGCCAACACCGCAGCCTTGAGACCGAAGAACAACGCCTGGACGATGCCGATATTGCCGTAACTGGCATAGACCCAGCTCAGCCCCCCCAGTGCAAGCAAACCAGGCAGAATAAAAAGGATGCCGGCAACGAGTCCGCCACGGGTCCGATGCAATAACCAGCCGATGTAGACCGCCATCTTGTGCGCTTCCGGTCCGGGCACGAGCGTGCAGTAGTTCAGCGCATGGAGGAAGCGCGTTTCGCTGATCCAGCGCTTTTCCTCGACAAGGATGCGGTGCATCACCGCGATCTGACCGGCTGGCCCACCAAAGCTCAGCGCAGCAACGCGGAGCCAGACCCAGAAGGCTTCGCGGAAAGAAACACCGTGGCGTTCATGCGCGGGGACATTCATGGTCGCCGATGTCAGAGATGCACAAGGCTCATTGGTATTTATGTTCATCGCTTTGCTTGACTCATCCAATTGAACAGAGGTTGCGTATACCGCTCGCGATGGCTTGCGCTTCAGGCTGAGTCATACGGCGGGACGCCTTTGTTGAGGTTGGCCAGCAGGCCGTCAAAGACGGCAGTTGCCACGAGCAGCAGTTGGTCATCGTCGGTGATCGCTTCGCGTAGTCCGGCCAGTACACTTTCCACCCCTGTGGCTTCCGGGGGTTGAACGCCACCGACATCGAGGTAATGCACGAGCAGGCCAATCCGTGTGAGCCCGGGTTGTTCAAGTGCAAAACTCTCCAACAGGACCTCGAAGGTCACTCGACTGCCGACATGGCTAAACGTCGCACCGTCGAAGTCAAAGCCAAGCGCATTGGCTGGACATTCGTCCGGGCTGGATAGCCAAAGAAGCTTGGCTTGGGGGTCAATGAAGCGTCGGATCAGCCACGCACTGGCCAATCGATCCACCCACGGCCGTTGCCGCGTCGCCCATGTGCGGCCCTGGTAGTCGGCAATACTCAGTCCTGCGATGGCACCTTCGACCCTATGCGGCTCATCTGGAAACAAGATGCGGGCACAGGCCTGTTCTAACTCTTTCAGTGCATTGTTGATCTGGAGTTGTGCTTCGCCAGGGAAGAAGTCGATATCCGCCAGGCTGGCGAAGGACTTTCGCAGCTTGCGGGCTTGCTTGAGTGTGTTCTGTACAGACTCCGTGGTGAGTGCGTCACGCGCCTGCGCCACCTCGTTCAGGAGCGCCGCGAAATCCTCGCTACGGTCAAACAGGTCAATGAAGTTCGTACCTTCTGGCTCCTCGGTACTCAGCACCAGTGCGGTTCCACCGCCGTTGCGCACATCGCTTGCCAAACCATCCAGCGTTGTTCGACATACCTCTCGCTCGGGCATCAGATAAACACCGTCGCGCAATACAGCTGCGCCGGAGGCCTTGAGGGCTCGCCATATACGCATTCGCGCCGTGGCGTTCTCGGTAGGCAGAGATAGAATGAGAGCGATGAATTTCAATCTGTATGACTCGTGACATTTCTGTAGAGATTGATTCAAATTTACTGCGTGAGAAACGACGTGTCCACATCTACTTGACCCAGTCAAGACCAGCGATTTGACCTGCGCATTTTAGGTTGGGGTAAACGAGACCGCTGCCATCAAAGCTTTGCCTGGGTGATACGCAACATGGGATTTCCCTCCAGGGACTTGAGTGGGAAATAGGCCCGGTGAGTCTCTGGATCTACCGCAACCACATGGGCATTCGGCCCCAGCCGAGCAGTGCCAAGCAGGCTCACCGCGCGCCCCTGAACCTTGAAAAGGGACACATCTCCAGCCTCACTGGCGACGTAGAGCCATCCGAGCGACGCGTCGTACGCCAGAACATCAGGCACGTTCCCCACATCAAAAGCCGAGAGGATCTGCCGACTCGACAGATCCAACACGAGCAGCTTGTGGTTGCCTTCGCAGGCGATGAAGGCGAGGTGAGTCGGGGCATCGATATACAGGCCGTGGTTTCCTTTCGCGCCAGGCAAATCCGTCCGAGCCACTACCTCGTCTGTCGTCGGGTCGATTTCAACAAGCTGCCGATGCGACTGCAGGTTGGCGAATATGTGCTTCGACACTGGATCATATTGCGTATTCCCGACTTCGCCACCCAGCGGAATCGTGGCGACTGGCGTATTCGAGCGGACATCAATCACTGTGTCGGTACCGCCGCGCTCATCCGAAACATAGAGTTTGTGAACCGCTGGAGCGTAGGCCATACCGTCTGGATAGTCGCCGGCCGGTATTCGTGCGGTGATCTTGAAGGTCTTCGCATCGATCACCACCACTTCGTTTGTCCCGGTGGCCGAGGCGTAAATACGGCCCAGTTCCGGAATGGCGAGTACGCCGTGGACCTGGCTGACGTCCGTAATGTCCGCGACAACCGTTGGCTTCGTTTGTGAGGTAGACCCGCGAAGATGCCGAAGTGAAAGCAGCATCATGAGAGGCTAGTGTGCTGTTCTCGAAATAATTTACCCATTAGCCTGTGAGGCCATAGCCT
>CAYNGZ010000028.1:0-26666 GCA_964396695.1 uncultured Pseudomonas sp. | reverse complement strand
TGATCTTTAGTCGTCGCACTCACCCTTTTCTCCCTACAGTTTGCTCAGGAGTGGCCAGCGATGCGACAGACTCGTCCCCAATGCCAATCTTCCAGACCCGCCGACAAGAATCGTCGAGAAGATGATCAGCAGCAGCCAGGCGAACTGGCCCTCGGCCAGGCTCCACTCGGGATGAACCCAGGCAACCGATACGACCAGTAAAAATAGAACAGGCAGTGTCGCAAGGCGCGTCAGAAGCCCCACTGCGATGAATATCGGACAAAACACTTCCGCGAAAATTGCCAGAGACAAGGTCAACCGGGCCCCCATGCCAAACGGGTCCTCAATCAACCCCAGTTCGTGCTCAAAATTGAAAAGCTTGGGCAATCCGTGCACCAGCAACAGCATCAGTACACCGGTAATGCGTAGCCAAAAAAGCGCCACATCCGCTGCAATCGTCGTATTCCTATCAGATGTGGACATGTTCCATTGCTCCCCACCGCTTGCCTGAGTACGCCTCTTCCCCTATCAGGAAGAGGCGCAATACAGATC
The DNA here is from genome assembly GCA_964396695.1 of uncultured Pseudomonas sp. GTDB lineage: Bacteria > Pseudomonadota > Gammaproteobacteria > Pseudomonadales > Pseudomonadaceae > Aquipseudomonas. Next base: position 26,135 of record CAYNGZ010000028.1, on the reverse strand, counting down.
AGTGACCTTCCGATGCGTTAAACATGGTTTTGGCATAAATCAAACCAAGACCATAAGCGCCGCCGTGAGCGATAGAGGTTTTCACCGTCTCGTTATAGGTGTCGCCGCGAGCCCAGTCACGTTGCAGCTCAAGGAGGTACTGGAGCGAGGTCATTGGACGCGCACCGGCTTGAATCATGCGCTCGATAGCGCGCTCATGAGCCTCATCCGAAACGTCACCGCACGCATCGCAAATGACGTAGACCTCGAAGCCTTGTTCAAGCGCCGAGATCGCCGGGCCTACAATGCAGACCGAAGTCCAGAGACCGGCAAGCACGATTCGATCGCGACCGATCTTGTTCACGGCGACGGCTATACGCTCATCTTCCCAGGTATTCATGCTGGTCCGGTCAATCAGTTCCTGACCGGCGAAGACCGAGGTAATTTCTTCGAACATCGGGCCCGAAAAACTTTTTTCGGCGACGGTGGTAAGAATGGCAGGAACGCCAAACTCCTTCGCTGCCTTGGAGATCAGTGCCGCGTTATTGCGGAGTGAAACAGCGTCGATGGATTTGGTCGCAAATGACATCTGCGACTGAAAGTCGATCAGGATCAGAGCGTGGTTGCTCGGATCAATCAGGCCTTTGCCTGGTACTGCTTTTGCGGTTGCCATAACACTTCTCCGGATACGTTTGAGAGGGGCTATTTTCGGCTTCGCTGGAGCATAGCGATTGTATGGATGTGCGAATCCCGAAAACTCATGCCGAGAAAATTTCTTGCACCAAGCATCAGGAAGCTTAGCCACCTACCGCAGGGGCTCCACAAACAAGACTCCTTTTACACCCACCGCCTCAAGCGTCCTCGGTCCGATCCAGCCGTTCACGCAAGAATTCAATCAGCGCCTGCACCGGTCGCGAGCCCTGACGGTGCTGCGGATAGACTGCCGATAACGTCAACGGCTCAGGGCGGAAGTTGTCCAGCACCGGCACCAGCCGCCCGTCCTTCAAGGCCGAACCGACAATGAAGGTCGGCAAATAAGTAATGCCCATGCCGGCGATGGCCGCGTCCTTGAGCAATTCACCGTTGTTGACCCGCATCCTTCCGGTGACGTTCACGGTCAATGGCTTGCCCTGTCCCTCGAACCGCCATTGCACCTGGCGACCGTGGCCGTAAGGCAGGCAGTCATGGCGGTGCAAGTCTTCGGGGTTGACCGGCGTACCGCGTTCGGTCAGGTAGGCCGGACTCGCGCAGTACACCCGCTGGATGGAGGCGAGGCGCCGGGCAATCAGCGTCGAGTCTTCCAGCACGCCGATGCGCAATGCCAGGTCGAAGCCTTCATTGAGCAAGTCCACCGGACGATCACTCAAGTCCACTTCCACCGTGACGTCGCGATAGCGCTGCAAAAACACCGGCAGCAGACAACCCAAGTGCGCCACCGCGAACGACAGCGGCGCGCTCAAGCGAATGGTGCCGCGAGGCTCGGCGGTCTGGCCGGCGATGCCCTGCTCCACTTGCTCGACTTCGCTGAGCAGGCGCAAGGCCGACTCGTAATAACTCTGCCCCAGGGGTGTGACATCCAGCCGCCGGGTCGAACGATTGAGCAGGCGCACGCCAAGGCGCTCTTCCAGTTGCATCAACCGGCGGCTGACGAATTGCTTGGACAGGCCCAACTGATCAGCCGCCGCCGTGAAGCTGCCGGAGTCCATGACCTGGCAAAAGATACGCATGTCTTCGAACGGGTTCATTGTCACTCTCTGGTTGACAGTTAAACGCTTTATAGCCGCTTTTTCACTTTCAGGCACCTCACTAATCTGTGCTCACGGTGTTGCTGAGGCCTGAACCCCAGCGCCACAGCAGCCCGATCCCAAGGCATAAAAAACTCAAACGATTGAAAAAGGAATTGACCATGAGCCTCAAGAAAACCCTCAGCGCTTCCCTCCTCGCCCTGTCCATCGGCAACGCTTTCGCCGCCAGTCCCGGTGTCGAACACAACACCCAGGCCTTCCTCGACGCCCTTGCCTCCGGCGGTGGCAAACCGCTGGAACAACTGAGCCCGAAAGACGCCCGGGCGGTGCTGACCGGTGCCCAGGCCTCGGTGAAGGTCGATCTGTCCGGTGTTGAAGTCAGCGACAAGGCGATCAAGGTCGACGGCCAGACGATCAACCTGAAAGTGGTGCGTCCGGCCAGGATCAAGAGCGAGTTGCCAGTGTTCATGTTCTTCCACGGTGGCGGCTGGGTGCTGGGCGACTTCCCGACTCACCAACGCTTGATTCGTGATCTGGTGGTGGGCTCCGGGGCAGTTGCCGTGTACGTCGATTACACCCCGTCGCCGGAAGCGCATTACCCGACCGCGATCAACCAGGCCTACGCCGCCACGAAATGGGTGGCCGAGCATGGCAAGGACATCGGTGTCGACGGCAAGCGTCTGGCGGTGGCCGGCAACAGCGTCGGCGGCAACATGGCGACGGTGGTGGCGTTGATGGCCAAGGAACAGAACACCCCGGCCCTGCGCTTCCAGTTGCTGATGTGGCCGGTGACCAACGCCGGGTTCGATAACGGCTCGTACCAGCAGTTTGCCGAAGGCCACTTCCTGACCAAAGGCATGATGCAGTGGTTCTGGGACAACTACACCACCAGCCCGGCCGAGCGCGCGCAGATCCATGCCTCGCCACTGAATGCCAGCGCCGAACAGCTCAAGGGCCTGCCCGCCGCGCTGGTGCAGACCGCCGAATTCGACGTATTGCGTGACGAAGGCGAAGGCTACGCCCGCCACCTCGATGCGGCCGGCGTGCCGGTGACCTCGGTGCGCTACAACGGGATGATCCATGACTTCGGCCTGCTCAATCCGCTGAGTCAGATACCTGAAGTGAAGGCAGCAGTGCGACAAGCGGCGGCTGAGCTCAAGACCCATCTGAACTGAGTCCAACCTCTCGCCACACCCCAGGATGTGGCGAGTTCTTTTGTGCCCGCCGGAGTGCATCCCATGAGCCTTTTCTCTACCCATCTGCTGTCCTGGAGCGCCCTGCTTCTGGTGCTCGACGCTCTGCTCTGGCACCTCGCCCCGTTCAAGCACCGCGCCCCGCGGGTCGTGCAGAGTACATTGCCACCGGTGTCGTCAGCGCCAGTGTGTCCGACGGCAATGACCTGACCGACGCAGGTCGCATGGGGCCGAGCGAAGTCATGGGCGAACAGAGCATCGTTGGCGTTGATGGCCAAGCCGGTACCGGTCAGGAAAGGTGGATTTCTGGGGTGGTTGCAAAAACGTTGAGCACAAAAATGCCCGCACATCGGCGGGCATTTTTTTAAGCGGATTACTTGGCAGTGAACTTGGTGTAGCTATTAATCAGATTGCGATAGTTCGGCAGACGCTGGGACAGCAGGTTGGCCAAGCCTTCCATGTCGTTACGCCAGTCACCCTGCAGCTCACACGCCACCGAGAACCAGTTCATCAGATGCGCACCGGCGGCCGACACCCGCGCCCACGCCGCTTGTTGCACAGTGGTGTTGAAGGTGCCGGAAGCATCGGTGACCACGAACACTTCAAAACCTTCAGCAATCGCCGACAGGGTCGGGAACGCCACGCACACGTCAGTCACCACACCGGCGATGATCAGTTGCTTGCGACCGGTGGCTTTGATGGCTTTGACGAAGTCTTCGTTGTCCCAGGCGTTGATCTGGCCAGGCCGGGCAATGAACGGCGCGTCCGGGAATTGCTCTTTGAGTTCCGGCACGATCGGGCCGTTCGGGCCGCTGTCGAAACTGGTGGTGAGGATGGTCGGCAGTTTGAAGAACTTGGCGATGTCGCCCAGCGCCAGGACGTTGTTCTTGAACTCGTTTGGTGAGAAATCCTGCACCAGCGAGATCAGACCGGTCTGGTGGTCGACCAACAGCACAACGGCGTCGTCTTTGTTCAGACGCGTGTAAGGAACGTTGCTCATGTGAAACTCCTCGGTGGATGGTTGTTGCGGGGAGCGCCAGTCACGAAGGCCGGCGCTTTTTTCGGAATCAGAAGGCGAAGCAGGAACAGCCGAACGCGCCCCAGAAACCGGCGAAATCGCTGACCGGCGCATTCGACAGGCGCGCCCGCTCATGGCTGTGGGAATGCACCGCACAAGGCCCGCTGCAATGGTGAACCTGAGCCTGCATCGGCGAGGTCGGGCGCCAATGACCCGGTACCTTGACCACCGGCGACCAGTCCGGCAGCACCGGCACGCTGGCCGGCCCGAGTTTTTCGAAGTCGCCGGCGGCGTACACAATCTTGCCGCCGACCACCGTCAGTACCGACTCGATCCACTTGATCGCTTCTTCCTCGACGCTGAAGAAGTCCGCGCTCAACGCTGCCAGGTCCGCCAGTTGCCCGACCTTGATCTGGCCCTTCTTGCCCTGTTCGGACGAGAACCAGGCGCTACCGTGAGTGAACAGTTCCAACGCAGTGGTACGCGGCAAGCCTTCCTCGTACAACGCCAGACCACCGACGGTGCGGCCGCTGACCATCCAGTACAGTGAGGTCCACGGGTTGTAGCTGGAAACGCGTGTGGCATCGGTGCCCGCGCCGACCGGCACGCCCTCGGCGAGCATGCGTTTGATCGGCGGCGTGGCTTCGGCGGCTTTGCTGCCGTAACGGTCGACGAAGTATTCCCCCTGGAACGCCATGCGGTCCTGAATCGCGATGCCGCCACCCAGCGCCCTCACCCGCTCGATGTTTTGCGGGGTGATGGTTTCGGCGTGGTCGAAGAACCACGGCAAACCGTTGAACGGAATGTCGCGATTGACCTTCTCGAACACATCGAGCATGCGGCTGATGGATTCGTTGTAGGTGGCGTGCAGACGGAACGGCCAGCGTTGCTCGACCAAGTGGCGGACCACCGGTTCCAGTTCCTGTTCCATGGTCTGCGGCAGGTCCGGGCGCGGTTCGAGGAAGTCCTCGAAATCCGCCGCCGAAAACACCAGCATTTCACCGGCGCCGTTGTGGCGCAGAAAGTCATCGCCCTGATGCAGGGTGACGCTACTGGTCCAGTTCTTGAAATCGGTCAGCTCTTCCTTGGGCTTCTGGGTGAACAGGTTATAAGCAATGCGAATCGTCAGTTGCTGGTCCTTCGCCAACTGCTCGATCACCGCGTAGTCGTCCGGGTAATTCTGGAAGCCACCACCCGCATCGATGGCGCTGGTCAGGCCCAGACGATTGAGTTCACGCATGAACTGACGGGTCGAGTTGACCTGATAGTCCAGTGGCAACTTCGGCCCTTTGGCCAAGGTCGAGTAAAGAATCATCGCGTTCGGACGTGCCACCAACATGCCGGTCGGTTCGCCGTTGGCGTCGCGCACAATCTCGCCACCCGGCGGGTTCGGCGTGTTGCGCGTGTAACCGACAACCTTGAGCGCTGCGCGGTTGAGCAAGGCGCGGTCGTACAAGTGCAAAACGAACACCGGTGTATCCGGCGCAGCCTGGTTGAGTTCTTCAATCGTCGGCATGCGCTTTTCGGCAAACTGGAATTCGTTCCAGCCACCGACCACCCGCACCCATTGCGGCGTCGGCGTGCGGTCGGCCTGGTCCTTGAGCATGCGCAGGGCATCGGCCAGGGAAGGCACGCCTTCCCAGCGCAGTTCGAGGTTGTAGTTCAAGCCACCCCGGATCAGGTGCAAGTGCGAGTCGTTGAGCCCAGGGATGACGCAGCGACCCTTGAGGTCAATGACCTGGGTGCCCGAACCGCGCAAGGCCATGGCCTCGGCATCGGTACCCACCGTGACGAAGCGACCATTGCTGATCGCGACCGCACTGGCGAGGGGTTTTTCACGGTCAACGGTATGAAACTGGCCATTGAACAGAATCAGATCGGCGCTCATTGGTTTTCCTCAGGCAGAGTGGAATGAGGTTGTCCGGCTTTCAGCCACGGCGCGAACAGACGCGTCGCCCTGGGCATGAACAGGTACACCACCGAAACCACAATGGTCACGGTGATCAGAAAAGTGGCAACCACGTAGTTGGACAGAAAGGCGTTGAGTTTGAGCAGCGGGCCCCAGATCAGCGGCACCAGCAAGGTATGCGGCAGAATCACCAGCAGCGTCACCACGGCCTGTTTCCAGCGCGGCGGTGGCGAACCGGCATCGTCCTGTGGCGCGAACCAGAACTCCTTGACCGGGTTGACCTCGGTCTGGTCTCCATCCGCCAGCATCGGCTCGGCTTCGTTGACCAACTCTAGCCGTTGCGGCGATTCGAGCCAGCGCTGCATCGCCTCGGTAGAGCAAAAACGCAGCACGCAGGTAAACATGTCCAGGCCAGCGCTCTTGCCGCGAATCACATCCACCCCCAAATGCCCCTCGCTCTGCCCGGCAATACCGACAATCCGCCTCAGCCAGGCTTCATAGGGCACTTCAAAACCGGCCTTGACCCGGTGTTTGACGACCAGGGTCACGACTTCTTCGAACCCCCGCACCGGGTGAGTGGTTGCAGGGTCGAGTCGATTGGAATCAGGCATGACGAAAGGCTCCGGCGAAACGGAAATTGTGCGCAAGCACACGTGAAAACCAGCGGCGTTGATGCGCCAGGACTGGATTCGATAATGCCGGTGTGAGGGAGGGGAAAATTGAACGTATGTGCTCTCTTTATGAGACGAGCGAACTATCAAGGTGCAGGTGGGCTATTGGACGTTACTTGATCATAGGTTTTCGCCCGCTGTTAGCCCGAGGAATTAACAACGTTTAACTCGTAAGCCAGAGCCCTGCGACCAACAATCAAGCCCTCTACGCAAACCTGTTTTTCCAAAAGGGATGGTGCTGACCCACCGTGCAGTGCGCCAGCACATTCCCACCGACCCGGACATTTGCCATGGCCCACGCTCAGCACAACGCCGCCCACGCATCAGCCACGCAAACGCGAAAAGCCACCACTGGCGGCCTCACTCCCTGGCGGGAAAGCCTGGTCAAGCAATTGATCCTCGAGCGCCTCAGCGAAACCCTGGAAGTCACCGAACTGGCCCGGGCGTGCGCGATGTCGCGCAGTCATTTCTCCCGCACCTTCAAGTGCAGCACTGGCCTGTCACCCCAGGACTGGATTCGTCGCCAGCGCATCACCCGGGCCAAGCAACTGATCCAGAACACCGACATGACCCTGACGCAAATCAGCCTGGAATGCGGCTTCTGCGACCAGGCGCACTTCTGCCACATCTTCACCCGCAGCGAAGGCATCACGCCTTTCGCCTGGCGCTGTCAGGCGATGCGATCCATGCCGTCCACCACAGCACAAGCCACCCCCTCACATACCACCCAAATTCACGCCTAATGAAAAAGCCGAGCGGCATGACCGCTCGGCTTTTTCAGTTAAGGAAATTCTGGCTTCGCACATTCCCCGTAGCAACCTTCGACGGCTGCTACGGACCGCGTAGCCACCTTAACATTGGGGCCAATCAGCCCTTGAGGAACGCCAGCAGGTCGGCGTTGAGCTGATCCTTGTGAGTATCGGTCAGCCCATGGGGCGCGCCAGGGTAGACGAGCAGTTTCGAGCCCTTGATCAATTTGGCCGAGGCGATGCCGGCGGTTTCGATTGGTACGATCTGGTCAGCGTCGCCATGTACCACCAGGGTCGGCACGTCGAACTTTTTCAGGTCTTCGGTGAAGTCGGTTTCGGAGAACGCCTTGATGCAGTCATAGGTGCTCTTGTGACCGGCGGTCATGCCCTGCATCCAGAACCAGTCGATCATCCCCTGAGAAGGCTTGGCGCCAGGCTGGTTGAAGCCAAAGAACGGCCCGCTGGCGATGTCTTTGTACAGCTGCGAACGGTCCGCCAGGGACGCCTGACGCAGACCGTCGAACACGTCCATCGGCAGGCCGCCTGGATTGGCTTCGGTCTTGAGCATCTGCGGCGGCACTGCGGAAATCAGCCCGGCCTTGGCCACGCGACCGGTGCCGTGTCGACCGATGTAGCGCGCCACTTCGCCGCCACCGGTGGAGAAACCGAACAGCACCGCGTTTTGCAGATCCAGCAGCTCGATCAACTGCGCGAGGTCGTCGGCGTAGGTGTCCATTTCATTGCCAGACCAGGGCTGGCTGGAGCGCCCGTGGCCACGGCGGTCATGGGCGATGACCCGGTAGCCCTTGGACGCCAGGAAGATCATCTGTGATTCCCAGCTGTCAGCATTCAACGGCCAGCCGTGGCTGAAGACGATGGGCTGGCCGGTACCCCAGTCCTTGTAGTAAATCTCGGTACCGTCGCGGGTGGTGAATGTACTCATGGTGATTGCTCCTTAACTAAGGGGGCGGGGTGTTTGGGTGAATCAAACCGATGAATGGCTCATTCGTTCGGCCAGGCGCGCTACCCGCTCGCCCAGGTGCGCAGCGGTGCAGCGATCTTCGGGAGGTGGCGCAAGGTCGGGAGACTGTTCGACATTCGACTGGGCCATGGCCCCCAGCGAACTGCCCAGACGATTCAATTGCCCATCGAACGCGCCGGCGCTGGAGCGTGCTGGCAGCAGGTCGAGGCCAACCCAGATCATCGAGTGCTGGGCGGCGAAGACCGCCATCTGCAGCAAGGTGTTGAGTTTGTCGCCGCACAGGTAACCGGAATTGGTGAACCCGGCGGCGAGTTTGTCGCGCCAGGGCCGGGCCAGGTAGAACGACGCGGTGACCTCCATGAACCGTTTAAAAGGTGCCGAGGCGCTGCCCATGTAGGTCGGGGCGCCGAAGATGATCGCGTCGGCCTGGTGCAAGCGCTCCCAGTGGTCGTCTACTTCCTCGACCGGTATCAGCCGGCAGGTACTACCCAGGTGCCGCTCCACACCCTGGGCCACGGCCTCGGCCATGACCCGCGTGTGACCATAACCGCTGTGATAGACCACTGCCACGTCGCTCATTCCGGCATTCTCCTGAAGTGTTCATCCCTTTTGCTGCACGAAGCACGAAGACCGGTGCCTTCGGTTGATGGACTGGAAGTATTGGATTTTCGGGGGTACACCGGGCGCAGGACTAGTTAAACGTTGTTAATTTTCAACGGTGCACCAAAAGCCCCCGGCTCATCCTTTTGCCACCGCCGAGCCCAGTAAATACAGAGCTTGCGAACGGTGCCGCAAATGCTGCATACAATGCACACGCAGGATAGTCGCTCGGTCACCGCGTCGCGTTGACGAAAAAATTTGAGGAACATGCCCGGATACCGTTTGATAGACGGATGCAAGCAGGAGTGAGCCGTTGACCCTTCCCCCCGAACAGGCTGTGCATTTCGGCCCTTACCGGGTCTACCCCGGACAACGTCTGGTGCTGGAGGCCGACCAGCCCCTGCGCCTGGGTCGACGCGCCATGGACATTCTGTTGATCCTGCTGGAGCACGCCGGGGATGTGGTCAGCAAGCAGCAATTGATCGCGCGGGTCTGGCCCAAAAGCGTCGTCGAAGACATCAATTTGCGAGTGCACATGGCGGCGCTGCGCAAAGCCCTCGGCGACGGTCAAGCCGGCCAGCGCTACATCGTCACCGTGGCCCAGCGTGGTTACAGCTTTGTCGCGCCGTACTCGCTGGAACACTTCGACCAACGTCCCGCGAGCGGTGGGCACGAGCAGAGCGGCCATAACCTGCCCATTCGTCGGACTCGCATGATCGGTCGCCAGGCCTTGGTCGACAGTCTCGTGGCGCATTTGCCAAGCCAACGCTTCATCACCCTCGTCGGCCCTGGCGGTATCGGCAAGACCACGGTGGCACTGCGCGTCGCCGAACAACTGATTGGTCGCTACCGGGACGGCATTCGCCTGCTGGACCTGGCCCCGCTCAACGACCCTTTGATGATCACCACCCACCTGGCGACTTTGCTCGGCCTGTCGTTGCACGACGCCGAACCGATAAACTGTCTCGTGACCTTCCTGCGCGAGCGACAGATGCTGCTGGTCATCGACAATTGCGAGCATCTGATCGACGCCATTGCGTTGCTCAGCGAAAGCATCCTGCGTGGCGCGCCCGATGTGCACATTCTGGCCACCAGTCGCGAGAGCCTGCGAGCCGAAGGCGAATTCGTTCAGCGCCCGGAGTCTCTGGACTGCCCACCGCCCATCGCCGTATTGGACCGCTCTCAGGCCTTGAGCTTTTCGGCTGTGCAATTGTTCGTCGAACGGGCAATGACCAGCCATGACAGTTTCGAGCTGACCGATGACGAGCTGCCTCTGGCGATCGAGATTTGCCGCCGCCTGGACGGTATTCCTTTAGCGATCGAACTGGCCGCAGCGCAAGTGGGCAACCTTGGCCTAAGCGGACTGCTGACGCAATTGCAGGGCAGTTTTCGTCTGCTCACACAGGGCTGTCAGACAACGCTGGGACGGCATCAGACCCTGCGCGCAACACTCGACTGGAGCTTCGAGCTGCTGAGTACCTGCGAACAAATCTGCCTGCGTCGACTGGGTGTGTTCAGGGGCGGTTTCACGCTGGAATCGGCGGCCGCGGTGATTGTCGGCGAACACATTGAGCCCCGCGAGGTGTTTGGCTCGATCACGCAACTGGTGGCCAAGTCATTGCTGAACGTGGAGGTCGGCGACGAGCAGGTGTTCTACCGCCTGCTCGACACCACCCGCAGCTATGCCTTGGAAAAACTCGACCAGGCAAATGATTTGCCAGACACCCTGGAGCGCCACGCCGAGCGCTGCCTGGCCTTGATGCATCAGGCCCAGAACGACTGGGAGCACATCCAGACCGGTGTATGGATCGAGCGTTACGCCCGCAGTCTGGAAGACATCCGCTCGGCCCTCGACTGGGGTTTGAACGCTCAAGGGCCGCAGGCTGTGGCGATCCGACTGGCTTCGGTTTCGACGCCACTCTGGCAGGAACTGTCGCTGCTCAAGGAGCACGGCGTGTACGTGCGCAAGGCCCTGGCACTGCTTGAGTTGACGCCCGAGCCCTGCCCTCGTCTGAAAATGGCCCTCAAGCTCGCCCTCGGCAGCGCCTGCTACCACACCCAAGGTGGCACCGCCGAAACCGTCGAAGCCTTTGTGAGCGCCAGAACCCTGGCCGAACACTGCAACGACGTGGCCGGTCAGCTCAGAGCCGTGTCCGGGCACATGGCGGTCAACCTCAGTTGCGGCAACTACCAAACGGCCCTGAAACAGAGTCTGCAATTCGATCGACTGGGCTTGCCAGGCGACGCCGCGGTGTCCCTGAGTACTCACCGTTTGCAGGTGCTGGCCCTGCACTTTGCAGGAAATCAGCCACTGGCACGGCAGAATGCTGAACAGGTCATCCAACGCATGGCCCAGAGCGGGCATCTCAATCGCTTCACCCACGGCTTTGGCATCCAGTACGACCAGTGCGTCGCCGCCCTGACCATTCTGGCGCGGATCCTCTGGTTGCAGGGCCATCCCGAAAAGGCCTGGTGCACCGCCCGTCAGGCGCTGGATACTGCGATCCAGATCGACCACGGCACGTCCATCTGCTACACGCTGGCACTGTCCGGTTGCCTGATCGCCCACTACAACGGCGACACTCAAACTGCCCGCGAACTCTTGCGCCTGCTGCTCGAACAAGCACAAAAACATTCGGTGCTGCTGTTCTACAACTGGGCCCGGCACTATGCGCAGGTGATCGATGGCGATAACGCACATTCGAACCCGCAACCCGGCGCCGGGCTGATCAAGGAAATCATGGTCACCCTGGATACCGGTTTCGTCGACGACGCATTGCTGGCACGGGCCGAAAACAGTGCTGCGGGTTGGAGCACGGCGGAAATCCTTCGGGCCAGAGCGAATGCTCTGCTTGCAGAGAACAGCCAAAGTGCGGCCGAAACCGTACTGCTCAAAGCGCTGGGAGTGGCAAAAGCCCAGGGTGCCCTGGCCTGGGAACTGCGCACGGCCACATCACTGGCCGAGCTTTGGCAGCGTCAAGGCCGCCTCCAACAGGCCCATGACCTGCTGGCGCCAATCTACAACCGTTTCACCGAAGGCTTTGCCACACCAGACCTAGGCAAAGTCCGCCGTCTGCTCGACGAGCTGCAACGACACCGGCCGTCCTGAACCCCAGCGTGCCCGGCTGAAGTACCGGGCATAACGCATTTCAAACACTCGCAGCAGTCCGCTCAGTTCAAGCTTTTCCAGTGCGTAAGTGCGGGTAGTGTTGAGAAACCGGTAACGTGTCATGCCATTGCTGTGTTCAACCGACAACAGGGATTTCAGCACCAGCCGCTCCATCACCTCCACCAGACTGGTAGGCCACAGCACCGCACAACTGATGACGCCGATGGCTGCGTCCAGCGTAAAGGCTATTTTGAACACCGCCAGCCCCTGCAGCACGGTCTGCTCCAGCGGGCTCAGCCGCTGGTAGCTCCAGTCCAGCGCGGCCTTGAGCGTCTGATGCCGAGGCACGGCAGTGCGCCGGCCCTGGGTCAGCAGTTGAAAACAGTTGTCCAGTTGTGCTCGCAGCCCAACCAGTGCCAGCGCATCGATCTGCGCCGCTGCCAGTTCGATGGCCAGGGGCAGACCGTCGAGGCGCCGACAGATTTCCCGCACAGCCTTGAGGTCCTGTTCACACAGAGCAAACCCTTGTTGGCGGGCACGGGCACGGCTGACAAACAGCTGCACCGCTGAATAGCTCATAACCTCACTGACACTCTGCAGCGCCGACATCGGCGGTACCGCCAGGGCTGGCAATCGCTGGACCGTTTCCCTCGCCGCCCGCAGCGGTTCGCGGCTGGTGACCAGAATCGATAACCGTGGCGCCGAAACCAACAGGCCCTCGACCAGCGATCGGCAACGTTCGAGCACGTGCTCGCAATTGTCGAGCACCAGCAATGCATGCCGTTGCGCCAGTGCATCCATCCCAACGTCCAGTTCAAGAGTCTGGCTCAGATAATCGACGAGCCGCGCGGGGTCATCGATTGCCGCCAGATCAACGATCCAGACGCCATCGCCATAGTGCTGCAACAGCAGTTCGGCCACGCGCAAGGCCACCGTGCTCTTGCCGATGCCGGCGGGGCCGACCAATGTCATGAAACGGCAAACCGGCAACTGCCGGACCACACTGCCAACAACCGAGTCTCGACCGATCACTGGCGTGATCCGCGCAGGCAGGTTGTGCCGGTGCTGCTGAACAGTCTCGATCGAAGCCTGCGTCCCGTCCAACTCACGCTGCACCGGGGCGATGAAGCTATAACCACGCTGGGGAATATTAACGATGTAGCACCGCCCGTTCTGGCCGTCGCCGAGGGTCCGACGCAGGGCAGCAATGTGCACCCGCAGGTTGATTTCCTCGACCACCGAAGCCGGCCAGACGTGGGCAATCAGTTCTTCCTTGCTGACCACGTTGCCCGCGCGCTCGACCAGCACCTGGAGGATATCCAGTGCCCGTCCGCCCATACGCAGCGGCCGGTCACCTTCCAGAATCAGCCGTTGCCGCTGGTGGAATGCATAGGGACCGAACCGCAGTACCGTGCCGCTGTTTAAATCTCTGAGTCTGTTCATGCACTTTCATGTGCTGAAAACCTGGCCCGGCTCAAGTACTGCATCATCCATTGCGCGAGTTCGCCCAGGCTCCCGCACCTCCATTGCCAAGAGTCCACGAATATCTTGGCAGGCATGGGTGACGGTACAACTGCCATGGAGGGAGCGTCACGGCCATCCCGGTGCGCAGTACGGACAAGAACGCTTTAGCTGAACTGTTCGCGGTATTGCGCGGGGGTAAGACCCAGTTTTTCACTGAACAGAAAACGCATGTGCCGCACGCTGCCGAAGCCGCTTTTGTAGGCGACGGTCTTGAGCGGCAGGTCACCGGTTTCCAGCAGGTTTCTGGCGCAGTCGATGCGCGCGCTTTGAAGAAACTCCATGGGTGTCATGCTCACCTCCCTGGCAAACATCCGGGCGAAGTGCCGCGCGCTCATGTTCGCCAGGCTGGCCATGCGTTCGACGCTGAAGGCTTCATCAAGGTGTTCGAGCACATGGTTCTGCACCCGGGTCACCGGCGTTTCCTGGGGTGCCACCGCAGCCATCAATGGGCTGAACTGCGCCTGTCCGCCCTGGCGTTTCATCACCACCAGCAATACCTTGGCCACGTCCTGGGCGATTTTCTTGCCGTGATCCTGAGCGACCACCGCCAGTGCCAGGTCGATGCCGGCGGTGACCCCACCAGAGCTGATCAGGTTGCGGTCCTGAACGTAGATCTGATCGGTCTCGACCGTCGCCTTGGGGAAGCCCTTGATCAACCGTTCCGTGTAGTGCCAGTGAGTCGTTACGCGATAGCCATCCAGCAAACCGGCATGCCCCAGCACGAAAGCGCCCGTGCAAATCGAGCCATAACAAGCCACCCGGCTGACGGCGCCCCGAAGCCAGGCGAGCAGCGGCGGATGTTTTTCGTTGTAGGCCCCCGGACCGCCCGGCACCAGCAGCAAGTCATAGCTGTCGCAGGACTGGTCTATATGCACATCGGCCTGAACGCTGACGCCGTTGGATGCGCGCAACGCGCCATGCTCGGTGCCGATCATCAACAGCTGATAACGGTCGCCCGGCTCCAGATAACGGTTGGCGATGGAAAACACCTCCATGGGCCCGGCCATATCAAGCAGGAGAAAGTCTGGAAACAGCACCATTGCCACGGTTTTCATGGGTTGGAAATCACTGATATCAAAGAAATAGGAAACGTAGCGTCAGCCCTGAACATTATGACCATTTGTAACAACAAGAATACATGAACCCGCTCACATAACTGTCAACCTGATCGAGACAGTATTTCAATTTCCATCTACTTATTGCTTTCAACGGTAAACATTAACCTTCTCCTCACTCGGACGAACTCTCGTCCCAAACAGGAGATTTCATCATGCTGACCCTTCGCAAAGCCTCTGATCGCGGCGCGGCCAATCACGGTTGGTTGAAGTCGTTCCATACGTTTTCCTTTGCCAACTACCGCAATCCGCGGGAGCAGGGTTTTTCCGACCTGCTGGTGATCAACGATGATCGCGTGGCAGCCGGTAAAGGCTTTGGCCAACACCCGCACCGGGACATGGAGATTTTCTCCTATGTGCTCGAGGGTGCCATGGAACACAAGGACACCCTGGGCACCGGTTCGGTGATCCGCCCCGGCGATGTACAGTTGATGAGCGCCGGCAGCGGCGTGGCGCATAGTGAGTACAACCACTCGGCGACCCGGCCGGTGCACTTCCTGCAAATCTGGATCGTACCGGACGTCAGCGGCGCCAAACCGCGTTATCAGCAAGAGCACTTCAGCACGCAGAAGAAACGCGGTCGCCTGCAACTGATCATCTCCCCAGACGGGGCCAACGGTTCGCTGCGGGTGCGTCAGGATGCCCGGGTCTATGCCGGCCTGATCGATGGCAAGGAAACCGCCAGCCTCACGCTTGCCGCCAATCGGTACGCTTATGTGCATGTGGCGCGGGGCAGTGTCGAGCTCAACGGCGTGCAGTTGCAGGAAGGTGACGGTGTGCGGATTCGGGATGAGCAGGCGCTGACCTTGAGCAACGTCGTGGATGCCGAAGTGCTGGTGTTCGACTTGCGGCCTCAGGAACTGCCTGAAATGCCATGACCGTAATTGGCCTGGGGGGCTCTGTGCCCCCGGGGCTTCACTCATTGGAATGCATAAACACTTCGACAATATCAACGCTCACCGTACGGTGAGCACCATCGGACAGTCCCCGTCTCGTATGCATGGAGGAGATTTGTATGGTTTCCAATGAGTGAAAACGTGGCCAATACGATCATTCCGGAGAATAGGAGGACCTTCAGAAATAGCAGTTGGCCATAAGTGCTCAGCATCACCTCATCGAGGGTTGGACCTACGATAAAAAGGTAATTCACTACACCGGTGGTGCTCAGGATCACTACGATCACTGCGCCAGCCGATTCAAATCCAGTCAGTACCCGAGCCAGAATTCGTGCCTCCTGCTCGCCCTTCAGTGATTTCAATCGCAGCAGTAGCGTGAACGCCGCGAGAGCCCCCAACCAGCCACCGGCGGCTAAAAGATGGAAGATATCGCTGATGAAATGCCAATAACGACGGCTACCTTCATTCATGGCGCCATGCCCTGTCCACGCCAGGGTGGCCAGGGCAATGGCTCCACATGCGGTGACGATCCAGAGGCTGAGTGTCGGGAGGCGCGGAGTGACCTGGAATCGCTCCTATGGCAAGACCGCCGACCTGGCCGAAGACGAAGGACAAAAAACCAACGAGGCTCGATTTGTAGCCGGTATTCGGATGTGGTTCTGAGTCATTTGCCTGTCCCCGCCGAGCAAATAATTGCGATGAACAAACGCGATGACCTGGTCGGGATCGCTGCGCCCGGTATGCCGGCAGGCTCGCCAGGGATGGAAGTCGATGGCGGCAATCAAAGCCTTCCATTGCGCCGCGGTCAGGTTCTTCTGATTCTTTCGAACACCCCTGTCATTCTCCTTGAAGAGGGTACACCGTAGACGCAATGGTCAATCTGCCTGATCAGTCCGTTAGCAGATGAGCGTAGCCAGTCACCCGGCACTCCTCCACCCACAGGTCACCTGTGATCGAAGGGGCATTAAGGATAGGGAAGCAACGGCTTTTTGATGCGTCCGTCATTCAGCAAGTGCTGATGGTCCTGGAATGTTCAACTGCCGCTAAACCAGTTGTACCCCTGATCTTCCCAATAACCACCGGGATAATCATTGGTCACAAATATTTCCATAACATGTTTGGGGTTCTTGAAGCCCAGTTTGGTCGGCATCCGCAACCGCAGGGGGTAACCGTATTCCGGTGGCAAGACCTGATCGTCATAACGCAGGGTGAGTAGTGTTTGCGCATGCAGGGCCGTGGCCATGTCGATGCTGGTGTAATAGTCATCAGCACATTTCAGCCCGACATATCTGGCGCTGGTATCAGCACCCACACGTTGCAAAAAGGTCGAAAAAGTCACCCCACCCCATTTACCAATGGCGCTCCAGCCCTCCACACAGATCAGCCGCGTGACCTGGCTGGTGTGCGGCAACTGGTTCAATTCGGCAAGGGTCCAACTGTGCTTATCCTGGACCAGGCCACCAACCGCGAGTTTGAAACCAGCACCGTCGATGTTCGGGATACTGTTGCGGTCGTAGTAGGCGTTGAAGGGAAACGGGCGTGTCATCATCGACTCGGGGTAAGTCGGTGCCAGTCTGCTCGGATCAAACAGCGCCGCCTGAACCTTGTCGTTGAAGCGCGAGACCATTTTCAACATGGACTCCACTGAGTCACTGTCATCCAGGCGACAACCTGTCAGTAAGGCAATTCCACCCAGCGTCCAGGCATGACGAAGAAATTGTCTGCGTGCGGGAAATTCGAGCTCCTGCGCCACCGATTTGATGATGGCGGGCTCATCCATCCCCATCCTGTCTTTTCCAGTCTTTCTGCTCATGAGTTAGCGCCCTCGCAACATGGCAATCAGGGTGCGTGGCACGAGGGCCACCATCACCAGATGCACCACGATAAAAGCGACCAGCAAGGCCATGCAGACAAAATGCACGATACGCGCCGAGTCATAACCGCCCATCAGCTCCCTCAGTAGAGGAAACTGCACTGACTTCCAGATCACCAGGCCCGACAACACCAGCACAATAAGGTCGAGCACGACAAACAGGTAGGCGAGCTTTTGCAGGGCGTTGTAGTGCCGCAAGTCCGCATGGGCAAGCTTGCCTCTGAGCGCCACCAGAAAATCATGAAAGACGTCGGAGGGACGTATGGGGAAGAATTTGTAGACAATACGGCCAGAGAAAATATTCAGCAGCAGGTAAACAATACCGTTGATGAACAGTACCCACATCGCCGCAAAGTGCCAAAGGAGTGCCCCCGCCAACCAGCCACCCAAGGTGATACTGGCGGGAATCTGAAAGGAAAAAATCGGCGAGGCGTTATAGATACGCCAGCCGCTCATCACCAGGACGAGCACTGCGATGACGTTGATCCAGTGGGTCAGCCGTAGCCAGATCGGGTGAATAGTTTGGGAGCTACTCATAATTCCTGTCCTACCGGTACAGTGCCGGTCAATCCCCCATTGTTAACCAGCAACTCCAATGGAGCCGCAAACAGCGCCGACCTGGCGGCTTATCTATCAAGACTAGCAAACGCAGGCTACCCCTCCATAGTGCAGTATCGAATGAATCTGACGTTGAGGCTTTACCTCTTATATGGAAAATCATATATTCGATAAGCCGCATATGAGCCGAGATTTCACTATGACCAGCAAAGCCTCCGACTCAGGTAGATCCGCGCACCTTTGAGGCATTGGCCTGGAGTGTTGAGGATCCGGTTACCAGCACTAAACCCGACGCGTTCCGTCACACCCTTCACGAAATTCATGAGCGCATCAAGATGTTCGTTCTGGTCAAAAACAAACACTGAGAACCGATATGGCTGACCATCTGACACCGACCATTGTTTTCAAATGCCTGGCTGACGACACTCGGGTGCGCACGATGCTGCTCATCACCCGTGAGGGAGAACTGTGTGTTTGCGAGCTGACCTGCGCGTTGAACGAGAGTCAGCCAAAAATCTCCAGGCACCTCGCACAACTGCGAACTTGCGGCCTGTTATCGGACCGTCGGCAAGGCCAATGGGTCTATTACCGACTGCACCCCAACCTGCCGGACTGGGTCCATCAAGTGCTGACCACGGTGCTCGAAAGCAACAAGCACTGGTTGAGCCCAGATGCCAAACGCCTTGATGAAATGGGTGACCGTCCTGAACGGGCCGCCGCTTGCTGCGAAAGCAGAACTGCTTGATCCCGCCTTCAACTACGAGACCGCTCGATGAAAATCCTGTTTCTCTGCCCCGCTAATACCATTCAGCATCCAGCCCATATCGAATACATCGGCCAGTTCGACACTCAGTCGAACTCCCACTGACAACAGTTACAGAGCACAACAACATGACTATCAAAGTTGGCATCAATGGTTTTGGTCGGATTGGTCGTCTCGCTCTGCGAGCGGCCTGGAGCTGGCCAGAGTTTGAATTCGTGCAGATCAACGATCCGGCAGGTGACGCGGCGACGCATGCGCACCTGCTGAACTTCGACTCAGTGCATGGCCGTTGGAATTACCAGGCCAACTCCGAGGGCGACAGTGTCGTCATCGACGGCGAACGAATCAAGGTAACGGCCAACAAGGCGATTGCCGATACCGATTGGTCGGGCTGCGATCTGGTGATCGAAGCCAGCGGCAAGATGAAGAGCGTCGCTGTGCTTCAGGCCTACCTCGACCAAGGCGTTAAACGCGTGGTGGTCAGCGCCCCGGTGAAGGAAAAAGGCGCGCTGAACATCGTCATGGGCGTCAATCATCAGCTGTTCAATGCGGCGGAACATCGCATCGTGACGGCGGCATCCTGCACCACCAACTGTCTGGCGCCAGTGGTGAAGGTGATCCACGAGAAACTGGGCATTCGCCACGGTTCGATCACCACCATCCACGACCTGACCAACACCCAAAGCATCCTCGATCAACCGCACAAGGATCTGCGTCGTGCACGGGCTTCGGGCATGAGCCTGATCCCGACCAGCACCGGCTCAGCCACCGCCATCGCCGAAATCTTCCCTGAGCTGCGCGGACGCCTGAATGGTCACGCCGTGCGTGTACCGCTGGCCAACGCTTCGCTGACCGACTGTGTCTTCGAGGTCGAACGTGCCACTACTGTCGAAGAAGTGAATCAGTTCCTGAAGGAGGCTTCGCAAAACGAGCTGAAGGACATTCTCGGTTTCGAGGAGCGCCCGCTGGTGTCCATCGACTACCGTACCGATCCGCGCTCCTCGATCATCGATGCGCTGTCGACCATGGTCATCAATGGCACCCAGGTCAAACTCTATTCCTGGTACGACAACGAATGGGGCTATGCCAACCGCACCGTCGAACTGGCCAGAATGGTCGGGCTGGCAGTCTAAGGAGCGGTCATGAAAGCGTTGTCAGCCCTCGCTCCGGAAGTGCGGCAGTACCTGCTCGTTACGGGCAATTACTGGGCCTTCACCCTCACCGACGGCGCCTTGCGCATGTTGGTGGTGCTGCACTTTCACGCGTTGGGCTACAGCCCGCTACAAATCGCGGCGCTGTTTCTGTTCTACGAATTCTTTGGCGTGATCACCAACCTCGTCGGTGGCTATCTCGGCGCCCGGCTGGGCTTGAACCGGACCATGAACATCGGGCTGGGGATGCAAGTCGCGGCGCTGTTGATGCTGACAGTGCCTGCGGCCTGGTTGACCATTCCCTGGGTGATGGGCGCTCAGGCGCTGTCCGGGATCGCCAAAGACCTGAACAAGATGAGTGCCAAAAGCTCCATCAAACTTCTGGTGCCGAATGGGCAGCAGGGCAAGCTCTATCAATGGGTCGCCATCCTCACCGGCTCGAAGAACGCACTCAAGGGTGTCGGCTTCTTTCTCGGTGGGGCATTGCTCGCGCTGATGGGGTTCAAGGGTGCGTTGTTGGCCATGGCCGGCGTCCTGATGCTGATCTGGATCAGTAGCCTGATTCTGCTGAAGAAGGACTTGGGCAAAGCCAAGGCCAGGCCCAGGTTTCGTGACATCCTTTCCAAGAGCCGAGCCATCAACATCCTCTCTGCCGCACGGATGTTTCTGTTCGGTGCTCGTGATGTCTGGTTCGTGGTGGCCTTGCCAGTCTACCTGAGTAGCGTCTTTGGCTGGGGCTTCTGGAAGGTTGGCGGCTTCCTCGCAGCCTGGGTGATCGGTTACGGCATCGTTCAGTCCTTCGCTCCGCGCATCACTGGCAAGAAACGGGGGCATGTCCCTGACGGCCGCGCTGCATTCCTGTGGGCGCTTGCTCTGGCAGGCCTGCCGGCGGCAATCGCCCTCGGGTTGAACACCGGACTGTCGCAGCAGGTGGTTCTGTTGGGCGGACTGATGGTCTTTGGTGCGCTGTTCGCGGTGAACTCCTCGCTGCACAGCTATCTGATCGTGTCCTATGCCAAGGAAGACGGCGTGTCGCTGGACGTGGGCTTTTACTACATGTCCAACGCCATGGGGCGACTGGTCGGCACTGTGCTCTCCGGCTGGGTTTATCAGGTGTATGGGCTGGGTGCGTGTCTATGGATATCCAGCGCACTCGTGCTGCTGGCAGCCTTAATCTCCCTAGGCCTGCCCAGGCATTCTACGTCGCCACTTGACCACATCGGGAAGAAAGACCCATGCGCATAAGCAACCTCCCCTTGAGCGGGGAGGTAAACGCAGGATGAAAAGAAGAACAAGGATTCGCCCCCAAGGCAGCCGGCTATGCTCGCTTCCCTGAATGCGGACGTGCGACGGTTTAAAACTGAAGCACGGCCCAGCGCTCCGATGGACTGGGCTGGGGCATGGACGTGTCATGGCGACGTAAAGGTATTTTTGGCATGCATGGTTTCTGGAATCGGTATGACCGCTACTTCGGCCGCCGTACATCTCCTCATCTCGATCGATTGAGGAGAGATGTACGGGCTCCAGCAAGCATCATCTATCTGAAAACTGGCACGTCTTAAGCCCGGATTTCGATGTACATTTTAATGTACAAAAAAAACGTGGCTGGAGATGGTTTTCAGTAGAATTCGCTGGAACGAAAAAAGAGGCCGAAGCCTCTATTTTCAATGACTTACAGACTTCCGTGGAACTCTGTAGATCAACATCTGGAGCGGGAAACGAGACTCGAACTCGCGACCCCGACCTTGGCAAGGTCGTGCTCTACCAACTGAGCTATTCCCGCGTCTTGGTGTGGCGCATTCTATAGAAATTAGAAGCCCCGTCAACCCCTTGATTCAAAAAAGTTTTATTTCTTTTCCACATCGGTTTTCAGATGCGGCCAGGCGGCGCGCAGATACTGCACCATGGACCACAACGTCAGACCTGCAGAGACCATCAGCAAGGTATAACCCACCAGGACCCAAAAGCTGAAGTCCGACGGATTGGCCAGCAGGATCACCAATGCCAGCATCTGCGCAGCGGTTTTCCATTTGCCCAGGTTCGATACGGCAACATGCGCACGAGCGCCCAGTTCGGCCATCCACTCTCGAAGCGCAGAGACGACGATTTCGCGACCGATAATGACCGCTGCCGGCAATGTCAGCCACAGGTTACCGTGCTCTTGCACCAGCAGCACCAGTGCCACTGCGACCATCAGTTTGTCGGCTACCGGATCGAGAAACGCCCCGAACGGTGTGCTTTGTTCCAGGCGGCGGGCCAGATAGCCATCCAACCAGTCCGTAGCCGCTGCGAACGCAAAGACCGAACTGGCAGCCATATAGCTCCAGTGATAAGGCAGGTAAAACAGCAAAATGAAAATCGGGATAAGCAGAACGCGTAGAACGGTGATCAGATTAGGGATATTCATCGGCACAACTGGCTACGAGGTGAGTTAGGCATTCTACTCGCTGTGCAGATTTGCATAAATCAACTCAGCGAGCTTTTTACTGATCCCCGGTGCTTTGGCGATCTCTTCGATGCTTGCACGAGACAGCTCCTGCAATCCACCAAAATGTTTCAACAGATCACGCCGCCGTGTCGGCCCTACCCCGGCAACGCCTTCGAGCGTCGACGTACGGCGAGTTTTCCCACGCCGCGCACGGTGACCGGTAATGGCAAAACGGTGGGCTTCATCGCGGATCTGCTGGATCAAGTGCAGCGCCGGAGAATCACCCCGCAAGGTGAACTCATGGGCGGCGTCATTGAGATAGAGCGTTTCAAACCCGGCCTTGCGCGTCGCGCCTTTGGCCACGCCCAATAGAATCAGGTCGGGCACGGCCAGCTCGTCGAGTACATCACGCGCCATCGACAGCTGCCCCTTGCCGCCATCCACCAGCAGGATGTCCGGCAACTTGCCCTCGCCGTCCTTCAGCTTGCTGAAGCGTCGGGTCAGCGCCTGGTGCATCGCTGCATAGTCGTCGCCTGGCGTGACACCTTCAATGTTGTAGCGGCGGTAGTCGGACTTCAGCGGCCCTTCCGGGCCAAACACCACGCAGGACGCCACCGTCGCTTCGCCACTGGAGTGGCTTATGTCGTAGCACTCCAACCGTTGCGGTGGCTCATCCAGGTCAAGCACTTGCGCCAGGGCTTCAAACCGTGCGGCAACGTGCTGACGATTGGCCAGGCGCGCCCCGAGCGCCTGCTCGGCATTGGTCACGGCCAGTTGCTGCCAGCGTGCTCGCGTACCGCGAACCCGATGACTGATGGTCAACTCGCGACCACGCAACTCTTGAACAGCCGCAATCAGGGCTGGAAAGTCTTCATGGACCACATTGACGATCAGCTCGCTCGGCAAGTCGCGCTCGGGACTGCTGATGAAATACTGGCCAAGAAACGCTGCCATAACCTCGGCAACATCCTCTTCAATACCCACCTGCGGGAAAAAGTTCTTGCTGCCCAGCACCCGCCCACCGCGCACACTGATCAAATGAACGCAGGCGCCGCCCGGATTGATGAACGCCGCGATGACGTCGACATCCCCCGTCCCGCCTTCCATGCTCTGTTGATCCTGCACTCGGCGAAGCAGGGAAATCTGATCCCGCAACTCGGCCGCCCGCTCGAAATCGAGGGTACTCGCCGCCTGCTCCATGCCCGCGGACAGCTCGTCTGTCAGCGCATTGCTGCGACCTTCGAGGAACATCACCGAGTGACGCACATCCTCGGCATACACCTGCGGCTCGACCAGGCCGACACAGGGTGCCTTGCAACGCTTGATCTGGTACTGCAAGCAGGGCCGCGTGCGGTTCTTGTAGTAGCTGTCTTCGCACTGACGAACAAAAAAGGTCTTTTGCAGCAGGCTCAGGCTTTCACGAATCGCACCGGCACTAGGGTAAGGACCGAAGTACTTGCCCTTCAGCTTTTTCGCACCGCGATGGATGCTCAGGCGTGGGAAATCGCCATCCGAAAGATGCACATACGGATAGGACTTATCGTCTCGAAGGAGGATGTTGTAGGGTGGCCGCCATTCCTTGATCAGTGTCTGTTCAAGCAACAGCGCTTCGGTTTCGTTAGCGGTGATGGTGGTTTCAATTTGGGCAATATGTCCTACCAGCGCAGCCGTTTTGGGCGCCAGGCCAGTCTTGCGGAAATAACTCGCCAGACGCTTTTTCAGGTTCTTGGCTTTGCCCACGTATAGCAGGCGCGCATCGCTGTCGAACATGCGATACACACCGGGGCGTCCACTGACGGTCGAAAGAAAGGCGCCTGGATCAAACGGGTCGGTCATTATCAGAGACTGGCATCGACCATGCCGTGACGAACCGCCAGCAGTGTCAACTCAACATCGCTGCTGATCGAAAGCTTCTCGAAAATGCGGTAACGGTAGGTGTTCACGGTTTTTGGCGACAGGCATAGTTTGTCGGAAATGATCTGGACCTTCTGGCAGCCGACAATCATCAAGGCGATCTGAATCTCCCGCTCCGACAGCGCATCAAAGGGCGAATCATTGCTCGGCTGGAACGATTTGATCGCCAACTGCTGGGCAATCTGCGGGCTGATGTAACGCTGCCCGGCGAATACCTGTCGAATGGCCTGCACCATTTCATTGAGCCCTGCGCCCTTGGTCAGATAACCCGCAGCACCTGCCTGCAACAGCCGGGTAGGAAACGGATCTTCCTCGCACACAGTGACCGCGACGACTTTGATGTCCGGGTGGCTGCGCAACAACTTGCGCGTGGCTTCAAGACCGCCGATCCCGGGCATCTTGACATCCATCAGCACCACATCCGGTTTCAACTCACGCGCTTTAAGCAGGGATTCCTCCCCCGACTCAGCCTGGCCGACTACTTGCAGGCCATCGATGTCAGCCAGCATTCGTGTAATACCTGTACGAACGAGATCATGGTCATCGACTACTAGCACCCTAATCAAGCAGACACCTCGCGATATGGTCTTATTGGTTGCCGAACACCTTAGCAAAAAGCATCCGGCAGACCTAGCAGCAAGCGCTATATAAAAAGTTTCAATTCGTCTTGAAAGGCTTAACCTACACGCTTTGCAGACGTTTCAGCGGGGACATTTGCGCTCCATCCTCAGGAAACAGTCGTCCTGCCCGACAATCTGCAAGCCCATACGCTGATAAAGCACTTGCGCGGGATTGTCCTTGAACACCGTCAGACGCAGCGCCGGACGCCGCTCCCCACACGCCTTCAAAAATACCTGCTCGATGGTCCAGGCGCCGGCGCCCAGACCGCGAAAGGCCTCGACCACATGCAACTCGCGAATGTACAAGGCCTTCGAATCGCGACTCAGGCTGGTAAAACCCAATACCGATGCATGTTGGCAAATCAGCCAGTTTTCCCGCCCCGCCCAGGCAACATCGAAGGCCTCGTCAATCCACGGCAGATCATGCCGAATGTAATAGCCAAGCATGGTTTGGCACGTCAACGCTCGCGCAAACGGCAGATACTCCGACGTGGCCAGCCGCAGCTCAAAAGCCATTTGCCCTCCTCAAGCACTCACCACCGGCACGACCTCCCCACTCCACTCACCTGCATTGCGGCGGGCGATAACCAGCCAATCACCGGTTCCCGGGGCTGCCGCTATCAGCGAACCGTCCGACGCCCAGATTGCGCTACGCCCTGCCGACTCCCAGCCGCCCGTCGCACCGCCATGATTGGCCATCAGCACCACCATCGAGTGCTCGCGGGCATAACCTTGCAGCAATGCAGTATCCGGAGCATAGCCACCTTCTGTAATCAACACGCCAGCGGTGTAGAAGTTCGCGCCTTTGTATGCAGCTTCAGCGGCATGACTGGCGTGTGAAAAATCCGCGCACACCGCCAGCGCAATCGTATCCTTGCCCATCGTCAACAGCGAGCCGCCCGACCCCGGTGCAAACGCCACCTCCTCGCCCGCATGCAGATGCTGCTTGCTGTAGACCTCCAGCGAACCATCGGCAGCAAGTACCAGTGCGCCAATCAATACCGGCGAATCGGCCGACAGACGAATCGGCATTCCGACTACGGCAGTGACACCCAGCTCCCGAGCCATATCCCGCAGTGGCTGCAAAACAGCCGCATCCGGTGCGATTGCCAGTTCCGCCGCCAACTCACGCTCATACCCCGTGAGTGACAACTCGGGAAACACCAACAGTTGCACGCCCTGCTCGGCGGCGACCTGAATGAAGCGTTGGTGGCAGGCAATATTGGCGTTAAGATCCCCGGCAATCGAGATCGATTGAGCGGCCGCAATAGTCAGTCCTGTACTCTGCGTTGTCCTTGAAGATGTTCCACGAACAATCCCAGAGTGTCACCGAAAACA
>CAYNGZ010000027.1:1675-27607 GCA_964396695.1 uncultured Pseudomonas sp. | reverse complement strand
TTCCCCATCCGCCCCTTGAAATTACGATTCGCGGTGGACAGCACCGTGCTTTGTGAAGCGGATGTAACCCCACAGGTCCCGCAACACGACCCGCAACCTGGCGGCTGTATGGTTGCCCCCATCTGCTCGAAGGCGGCCAGCAGGCCCTCATGGGCAAGTTGAGCGCGCACGGTTTCCGAGGCGGGCGTAATCACCAACTGGACACTCTGCGCGATACCACCGCGAGCCTGCAACTCGACCAGGGCCTCCCGGTAGTCCTTGACACGACCACCTGTGCAGGTCCCGAGGTAGACCATGTCCACCTTGGTAGCCGTTACGTCGCGCACGTCGATTACGTTGTCCACCCGGTGTGGCAGGGCCAGTTGGGCACCCACCTCACCAAGTTCCACTTTCAGGCATTGAAGATAGGCAGCATCGCTGTCGGCATCGGCGGGTGTGTAGCTCGTGACGTCAACATCTGCCAGCCAGGTGATTGTCCGTTGATCACAAGGGAACAACCCGACCTTGGCCCCCATTTCAACAGACATGTTGGCCAATACAATGCGGTCATCCATGTCCAGGCTACCAACCCCGACACCCGCAAACTCCAGGGCATGGTAGTTGGCGCCATCCGCTCTCAATTGCCGCGACAGATGCAGCGCCAGGTCTTTGGCGGACACTTCCGGTTTCAGCTGGCCATGCAACTCCACCCGGATCGTCGCCGGCACTTTGAACCAGACCTGACCACAAAACAGGACGCCCGCCAGATCGGAGGAGCCAATGCCGGTAGCGAATGCATTGAATGCTCCATACGATGTGCTATGCGAGTCGGCACCGACCATTACCCGTCCTGGTCGAGCCTTGCCCGACTCCATGACCAACTGGTGACCGATACCCTGTCCTACATCTGCAACCGCCACCGCATGAGTGTTGGCATAATCCCTTGCCAGACCCTGCAACCCCAACGCCTTATTGCCGGAGGCAGCCCCGTAATGATCCAGAGCAAAAAGCAGGCGCTCGGGATAGCGGGGGCCACGCAACTGCCCCCCGGCCATCTGCCTCAAGTAATCGAGTGCCATGGGTACCGAGCCGTCCGTGCCCATCGCGAAATCAGGCTGGCAAATCACGAGCTCCCCTGCTCGTACCGTTCGGCCGACAGAGCGGGACAGGATTTTTTCGGCAATGGTCAATCCGTTCAAGAACAAGCCCCTTAAAGCGATGCAATGGTACAAGCCGCCAAGCCGGTTGGCTGGCTCGGAAGGGCCTCTGGCCTGGCCCGTACGGCAAGTGCGAGGCGAAGTGTAGAGTTTACGTGTAAGGAGTAAAAGTGATTAAATGTCACCGCACATGGCTACCTTTATTCATGAATAAACAATCACCGGCTTCATTCGGAATCCTCCAGACATGCTGAGCTTCAGACAACTTGAAGCGGTCCTGTGGGCTGCGCGACTGGGTACTTTTGCTGCCGCAGCAGAACGCCTGCACACCAGCGAATCGGCAATATCAAAAAGGGTTTCCGAGCTGGAAACGTTTCTTGGCAAGGCCTTGTTCGACCGATCAAGGCGGCGCGTAAAACCCACCCGGGACGGGCTTGAGTTCGTCGAGCAGGCAGAAGACATGCTGCGGGCGCGGGACCGCTTGCTGCTGCGGATGGGCAAGGAGTCGACACAGATCAAACGCTTCCGGGTAGGCGTGACAGAGTTGGTGGCCCTAACCTGGCTGCCCAGGTTGGTGCAGGCGTTTCGTGCGCGTTATGCCGACATCTCCCTTGAACCGGAAATCGACCTAAGCCTCAACCTGGTGGACAAGCTTCACGCCGGCCAGGTGGACTTGATCATTGTGCCGCCGGTATTCTCTTCTGACCGGGTTGAGGTTGTGCCATTGCAGGAGATGAAGCTGTCTTGGATGTGCCGACCGGACCTGATCGACAACCACGTCGAAAGCCTGACCTTTGACGTGTTGGCACAACATCCCATACTCACCCAGACCGGTCGGTCGGGCGTTGACGTGGTCTACGATGCGTGGTTCAAGCAAAGGACCACCCGTGTGCGAAAGGTCTACGCAGGTAACAGTCTGATCTCGCTCGCCACACTGACCGTTCTTGGTTTTGGGGTCAGCTACCTGCCTTCGTTGTATTTCAACGACCTTGCAAGCAAAGGACTCCTGCGAGAGATCACCCTGGCAGACCCGAGCCCGCTTATTCGCTACAACGCAATCTACCTCGCAGAGGACTCCATCGCCGGTTTTTGCTCGCAAATCGCCCAGCTGTGCATCTCGGAGTGCGACTTTTCCAAACCCGGCTTCGATCCAATGGGGCCTAGTTAGCACCTGTTTGATTCGCCCCCTACGAAACAGGCACCCGACAACTCACATCACTCCAGTGAGTAATCGCTAATCCGTCCCCAAAACCATGAGCCTGAACCCCTCGACGGCCGTATTGTAGCGCTAGACGACCAGGGAAAAGGTAATGACGGGTACCTATTCGGCCAGTAAAGGTGATACCCGGGCACCTTTGGCACCAGTCATCTGGTACTTGCACCAAGCGTCCATCCTCAATCAGCACACCCCGCTCTGAATTCTGACCTAGACTTCATTTCGTGACTGGAAACCGGCCGGTCATTTTGTGGGGAAAAACTCGAAACTTTCTGCCGTAACAACGAGTCAGGTTAAAGGTGGGGCCGCAGCACTGGTGCAATCCTTGCAACGACCACTACAGCCTTTGAGCTTCAGCGCATTGACAGCGTTTGTTCCTTGCGTAGCGCTTTTGCGCCCGGCCACAGGAACTGGCCGCCTGCATCATGGGGTGAGATGCCTGAAACAGATCAATAAAACGGGAGAAACACATGAACAGTGCCGCTTTAGAAATCCAGGGAGAGCGTTCTCACCAGCAAATCGGCGAGCCGGCCTCTATGTCGGTTCTTGCCCCGGGTGCGAAAACGGTACTGCCCGCTCCACGTCAGAATCCAAACAAGAAGAAAGTGTTGTTCGTGACCTCGGAAATTGCCGATCTGGTGAAAACCGGTGGCCTGGGCGACGTCTCTGCCGCATTGCCTCGAGCCATGGCCCAATTGCACGATGTTCGGGTATTGATCCCCGGTTATCGGCAAGTGATGCACAGTGAAAACCCGATCCACATCATTGGCGAACTGGGTGGTCACGCCGCCCTGCCACCCTGCAAGATCGGCCGCATGGACATGCCGGACGGGCTGGTCATCTATGTGTTGATCTGCCCCGAACTGTACGAACGTGAGGGGTCGCCCTACGGTGCCAACAATGGCCGCGACTGGCCGGACAACCATATTCGCTTTGCCCGTCTGGGCCTGGCTGCCGCCGACATCGCCGCCAACCTGGCACACATTCACTGGCGCCCGGATCTGGTGCACGCTCATGACTGGCCCGCAGGCCTCGCCCCGGCCTACATGCACTGGCGTGGTCAGCGCACACCGACCCTGTTCACCATTCATAACCTCGCTTACCAGGGCGTGGTCAGCCTGGCCTCCTGCCCGGAACTGGGTGTTCCCGAACATGCGCTGCAACAGGAAGGGATGGAGTTCTACGGCAAACTGTCGTTCCTCAAGGCGGGCATGGCCTATTCGAGCCACATCACCACCGTCAGCGCGACCTACGCCCAGGAAATCACCACCCCGGCCTTCGGCTGCGGTCTGGACGGTTTTCTCGCCAGCAAGACCCAGCAGGGTCTGCTCAGCGGCATCCCGAATGGCATCGACGAAAGTTGGGACGCTGCAACCGATTCCCACCTGGTTTGCCCGTTCAGCATTGGCGACTGGGACGGCAAAGCGGTGAATACCGCCCACGTACGCAAGCTGTTCGGCTTGAAAGACTCCAAGGGGCCGCTATTTGCCGTGGTCTCGCGACTGGTCTACCAGAAAGGCCTGGACCTGACCGAAGCCGTGTCTGATTTCATCGTGTCTTCGGGCGGGCAAATCGCAATCATCGGCCGTGGCGAGCCAGAAGAGGAGCAAACCATGCGTGCCCTGGCCCTGCGTTTTCCGGGACAGATCGGTGTGCGCATCGGCTTTAATGAAACCGATGCGCGACGGATGTTCGCCGGCAGTGATTTCCTGTTGATGCCCTCACGCTATGAACCCTGCGGCTTGAGCCAGATGTATGCGCAGCGCTTCGGCTCATTGCCGGTAGCCCGCAACACCGGCGGGCTGGCCGACACCATCGAGAATGGCGTCACCGGTTTTCTCTTCGATGAGTCCTCCGTTGCCAGCTACGAAGAAGCCTTGCGCCGGGCGTTCAAGGTGTTCACCTACCCGGCCCTGCTCAACGCCATGCGCTGCCGGGCCATGGCCGCGCCGTTCAACTGGTGCAAAGCGGTCGAACCCTACGCGCAACTTTATGAACAACTTGTTGCCAAGGCGTTGGGTAAGTCGGCCAAGCAATGAGAGGGCGTCTTGAATGCCGTTACGGACTCTGGAAACCTGGCCCCACGGCGCCGTCATGCAGGATGCCGAGCACACCCGTTTCGCCTTGTGGGCGCCCGATGCGTTTTATGTGAGTGTCGAGCTCGAAGGCAGGCAATCGTTGCCGATGCGGCCCCAGGCAGACGGCTGGTTCGTGATCAAGACCCGCTGCCCGGCGGGCAGCCGCTATCGCTACAACATCGATGGCGAACGGGACGTGCCGGACCCCGCGTCCCGGGCTCAGGCCGACGGTCTGGAGTCACCGAGCGTGGTGGTGGACCCGCATGCCTACCGCTGGCAGCACCTTTTGTGGCAGGGCCGGCCCTGGCATGAAGCGGTGATCTACGAACTGCATGTGGGTGTGCTGGGCGGTTTTGCCGAGGTCGAAAAACACCTGCCACGGCTGGCCGAACTGGGGGTTACAGCGATCGAGTTGATGCCTTTGGCGCAGTTCCCCGGCGAGCGCAATTGGGGCTACGACGGCGTGCTGCCCTACGCGCCACAGTCTTCATATGGTACGCCTGAGGCGCTCAAGCATCTGGTCGATACCGCCCATGGTCTGAATCTGTCGATGATCATCGACGTGGTTTACAACCACTTCGGTCCGCACGGCAATGACCTGCATCACTACGCCAAAGGCTTTTTTCGCGAAGACCTGCACACGCCCTGGGGCGCGGCCATTGACTGGCGACGCCACCAAGTCCGCGACTTCTTTATCGACAACGCGCTGATGTGGCTGCTTGAGTACCGTTTCGATGGTTTGCGCCTGGATGCGGTGCACGCCATCGAGGATCCGGATTTCCTTCAGGAACTGGCGGCGCGAGTACGCCAGCAGATCGATCCGCCCCGTCATGTCTGGCTCACCATGGAAAACGAGCACAACCAGGCCAGCCTGCTGGAACAGGGCTTTGATGCACAGTGGAACGACGATGGGCACAATGCGCTGCACGTGTTGCTCACTGGAGAAACCGACGCCTATTACGCCGACTTCGCCAAGCAACCCACCGAACAATTGGCGCGCTGCCTGAGCCAGGGCTTCGCCTATCAGGGCCAGACCAATCGCCACGGCCATGCTCGAGGCGAACCCAGTGGGCATTTGCCGCCGAGCGCCTTCGTGCTGTTCCTGCAGAACCACGATCAGATCGGCAACCGCGCTTTTGGCGAGCGCCTCCATCAACTGACTACGCCTGAAGCGTTGCACGCGGCGACGGTACTTTTGTTGTTGTCGCCGATGATCCCGTTGCTGTTCATGGGCGACGAGTACGCCGCTGACGAGCCATTTCTGTTTTTCACCAGCCATCACGGCGAACTGGCCGAGCGAGTGCGTGAAGGTCGACGCAACGAGTTCGCCGCCTTCAGCGCCTTTTCCGACCCGCAGACCCGCGAACAGATTCCCGATCCGAACGCGTCGCCCACCTTCCATGCTTCGCGCCCGACACTGACGTCATCAGGATCGGTAGTCAGGCAAGCCACCCTGGCGCTCTATCGACAACTGCTGTTGATCCGTCATCGAGAAATCATTCCGCGCCTGTCTGGCGCTCACGCCCTGGACACCACGGTACTGGCAACAGGCGCGGTGAGCGCGCGTTGGCACCTGGGTGATGGCAGCCTGCTGTGCATCGACCTGAACCTCAGTGCGCAGCCCGTGCCCCACGCGCCACAACCCCACGCGCGACAACTGTTCGACTACCCGCAACAGTCCTTCGAACAGTTGCAACAAGGCACCCTCGCCCCCTGCTGCGCGCTTGTCAGCCTGACGGCAGCGGCCCCCTTGCCATCCCCACTGGAGAGCGCCCATGAGTGATGCCCAACTGGAAATCCTCGCCAGCCGAGCAGGCCTGGCGGTCGACTGGATCGACGCTAACGGTCGACCACAGAAAGTCGCTCCGGCTGCGCTGCGAGCGATCCTCAAAGGTCTCGGCCATCCGGCCGGTAGCGCCCAGGAAATCGACGCCAGCCTGCAAGAGCTGCAACAGAACCAACAGTACAAAAACCTGCCGCCCTTGATGACCGTCGACGTGGGCGCCGGGCTCGACCTTGCACATTACTTCGAGCCAGAAACACCCTGTGAGATTCGCCTGGAAGACGGCGCGATCCTTGACCTGAAACTCGATGCCGACGCGGTGCTGCCAGGATTGATCCCGGTCGGCTATCAGGACGTCAGCATCGCTGGCCAACACTTCACGCTCGCCGTGGCCCCCTTGCACTGCCATAGCGTGGCCACCGCCGTTGACGACCAGACACCCCGGGCCTGGGGCCTGAGCGTGCAACTGTATTCGTTGCGGCGCCCCGGCGACGGCGGCTTTGGCGACATGCAGGCGCTGGAAAATCTCGCCCGCGTTGCCGGTGAGCGTGGCGCCGACGCGTTAGCGATCAGCCCGCTGCACGCCATGTTCAGCAACGATACGCAACGTTACAGCCCCTACTCGCCCTCCAGCCGCTTGTTTCTCAACGGTCTGTACGCCTCACCCGGAGAAATTCTCGGCGAGCGCGCCTTGCGTCTGGCCATCGACGCCACCGAGCTGGCCGATGAGTTCAAGCGACTGGAAAACCAACCACTGATTGACTGGCCTGCTGCCGCCAAGGCCAAGCAGCAATTATTGCAAGCGCTGTACGAGGGTTTTTCCCGGGGGGATCATCCCCTGCACGCGGACTTCAGCAGCTTTCGCCACAACGGTGGCGAAGCCCTGGAAAACCATTGCCGTTTCGAAGCCCTCCAGCAAGACTGCGCAGCCCGTGGCGAAAGCCTTGACTGGCGCCAGTGGCCTGCGCACTGGCGCAACCCGAACAGTGCCGAACTGGCAGCCTATGCCGAACAAAATGCCGGCCGCATCGGTTTCTACGCCTTTTGCCAATGGTTGATCGCCCGCAGCCTGCAACGCGCGCAAACCGTTGCGCGCAGCAGTGGCATGGGCATCGGCTTGATCGCTGACCTAGCAGTCGGCGCGGATGGCGGAGGTAGCCAGGCCTGGAGTCGTCAGGACGAATTGCTCGCGGCCCTCACCGTCGGCGCACCGCCGGATATTCTCAACCGCACGGGTCAAGGCTGGGGAGTTTCTGCGTTCTCTCCTGAAGGGCTGATCCGCAACGGCTTTCGTGCGTTCATCGAGATGCTGCGTGCCAACTTTGCTCATGCCGGCGGTTTGCGCATCGACCATGTCATGGGCTTGCAACGGCTATGGGTGATTCCCCTCGGCGCACCACCGAGTGACGGCGCGTACCTGTATTACCCGGTGGACGACCTGCTGCGTTTGCTGACCCTGGAATCCCATCGACATCAAGCCGTCGTGCTCGGCGAAGACCTCGGCACCGTGCCCGATGGCCTGCGCGACAAACTCATCGCCCGTTCGATCCTTGGCATGCGCGTGCTGCTGTTCGAGCAGGACCATGGCGCGCACTTCAAGCCTATTCTCGATTGGCCGGACAACGCGCTGGCCATCACCAGCACCCATGACCTGCCGACGCTCAATGGTTGGTGGCATGGCCGCGACATCGAGTGGAATGCCCGGCTGGGACTGATCGACAGCGACGGCGAACAGCAATGGCGCGAACACCGTCAGCGTGAGCGCGAAGGCCTGCGTCGGGCCTTGAGCCAGGACCCACAGAATTTCCGCGAGGAAAGCCACGAGACCGACCAGGTGCTCGACGCCAGCGTGCGCTTCCTTGGCCATACCCGCGCACCGTTGGTGCTGCTGCCGCTGGAAGATGCCCTGGGTATCGATGAACAGGCCAACCTTCCCGGCACCACCGACAGTCACCCGAACTGGCGTCGGCGCTTCGCCGATGAAAGTGAAGCGCTGCTGGACGATCCAGATGCCGCACGACGTCTGGAGTTGCTTGCCTGCGCGCGCCTTCAGGCGGCCGAGCGTGATCGATGAGTGAGACGAAAGACCCGACGACGGTGCGGGCGACGTTGCGCGTGCAGTTTCATCATCGGTTCAGCCTCGATGACGCCGTGCCGCTGGTGCCGTATTTCGCCAACCTGGGGATCAGCCACCTGTATGCCTCGCCGCTGCTGAGCGCACGGGCCGGGTCGATGCACGGCTACGACGTGGTCGACCCGACCCGGGTCAATCCCCAACTGGGTGGCGAGGCAGCCCTGCGGCGACTGGTCAGTGCGCTGCGGGCACAGAACATGGGGCTTATTCTGGACGTCGTGTCCAACCACATGGCCGTGGGTGGCGCCGACAATCCCTGGTGGCTGGACTTGCTGGAATGGGGGCGGCTAAGTCCTTATGGCGAATTTTTCGACATTCAATGGCACTCGCCAGACCCGCTGCTCGAAGGTCAGCTGTTACTGCCGTTCCTGGGCAGCGACTACGGCGTAGCCCTACAGGACGGCACGCTCTCGCTGCGCTTCGATCCAGAACGGGGCAGCTTCCATGTCGAACACTACGAGCACCACTTCCCGATCTGCCCCACCGATTACGCTGAACTGCTCAAGCCTGACGACGAGCTCGACGCCGAACACACGCTGCTACTCAAAACACTGGCCGATCAATTCACCACCCTGCACTACCAGACCGATGCCCATTCCCTTGCGCGCCCCTTGCAGCAAGCGCTGGCAACACTGGCGACCGATCCGGCGATCCGGCGCTGTATCGAGCACAACCTCAGCCTCCATGACTCGCGCCACCCCGACGGTTTCACCCGGCTGCACGGCCTGCTAGAACGCCAGAGCTACCGCCTGGCCAGTTGGCGCACGGCGGCCGACGATATCAACTGGCGGCGCTTCTTCGACGTCAATGAGCTCGCCGGGTTGCGGGTCGAACGCCCGGCCGTGTTCGAGGCCACCCATGCCAAAATTTTCCGGTTGATAGCCGACGGTCTGGTGGATGGTTTGCGTATCGACCACATCGACGGACTCGCCGATCCGCGTGGTTACTGCCGCAAGCTCAGACGCCGGGTGAACGCCTTGTCACCGGCGCGGCACGTGCCGATCTATGTCGAAAAAATCCTCGGCCAAGGCGAAACCCTGCGCCGCGACTGGCAGGTCGATGGCAGCACTGGCTATGAATTCATGAATCAGTTGTCGTTGCTGCAACACGACCCGCAAGGCGAGCAGGTCCTGGGTGAACTATGGAACCGGCACACCGAGCGGCCCGCCGCGTTCATCGAAGAAGCACAACTGGCGCGGCAGCAGATTCTCAACGGCTCGCTGGCCGGTGACTTCGAGAGTGTCGCGCAGGCCTTGCTGCAAGTGGCTCGCGATGACCTGATGAACCGGGATTTGACCCTCGGTGCGATTCGTCGGGCCTTGCAGGAACTGATCGTGCATTTCCCGGTGTACCGGACTTACATCAGCCCACGGGGGCGCTCGGTGCAAGACGAGGTATTTTTTCAGCACGCCATGACGGGAGCGCGCCAGACCTTGGGCGAAGCCGACTGGCCGGTGCTCGACCATCTGGCGCGCTGGCTCGGTGGACAACCCTGGCGCGAGCGCCCGCCAGGCCGCCAACGCAAGATCCTCAAGCATGCCTGCGTACGCTTTCAGCAACTGACCCCGCCGACCGCCGCCAAAGCGGTGGAAGACACTGCGCTCTATCGCTCGGGCGTGCTGTTGTCGCGTAACGATGTCGGCTTCAACACCGAACAGTTCAGCGCCCCGTTCGCCGATTTCCACGCAGCTTGCAGCCAACGGCTCGCAGCGTTTGCGGACAACCTGCTGGCGACCGGCACCCATGACCACAAACGTGGCGAAGACAGCCGGGCTCGTTTGGCGCTGCTCAGCGAACGCAGTGCCTGGTACGCCGAACAGGTTGAGCACTGGCGGACACTGGCCAGCGCGCTGCGCAGCGATCCGTCGACACCCTCGGCTGGCGATGAACTGCTTCTCTATCAGACCTTGCTTGCCAGTTGGCCGTTGGAACTGCGTTGCGACGACCAGCCGTCGCTGACCGCTTATGCCGAGCGCCTGTGGCAATGGCAGCAAAAAGCCCTGCGCGAAGCCAAACTCCAGAGCAGTTGGAACGCTCCGAATGAGCCTTATGAACAGGGCGCCCGGGCGTTTATCGAATGCCTTTTACTCGATGCCGAAGGTCTGTCACTGCGCGCAAGCATTGCCAGTGCGGCACAAGCGATTGCCTGCGGTGGCGCGCTCAACGGATTGGCGCAAACCTTGCTGCGCATGACAGTGCCGGGGGTGCCGGATCTGTACCAGGGCAATGAGTTCTGGGACTTCAGCCTGGTGGACCCGGACAATCGGCGACCGCTTGATTTCACCGTCCGCCAGCAAGCCTTGAAAACCCCGGTGAACACTGAACAGTTGCTGAAAAACTGGCATGACGGGCACATCAAGCAGGCGCTGATCGTTCGCACGTTGGCGGCACGCGCGAAATTCCCACAGCTGTTTCGGCGAGGCCGTTATCAAGCGTTGCAGGTGGTGGGCAGCCAGGCTGAACGGGTGCTGGCTTTTGCCCGTGAACTCAATGGCCAATGGGCGATTGTGCTGGTGCCGGTGCGGGTTGCTCCGCTGCTGGAGAGCAGTGCCACACCCTTGGTGCCTGCCCTGCGCTGGGGCGACACCCGGGTCCGATTACCGTTCACCACATCTGGCGAAAAGCTGAAGGGGCTTTTTTCAACAGGTGCCGTCACACATCACAAGGAGTTGCTGATCAG
The DNA here is from genome assembly GCA_964396695.1 of uncultured Pseudomonas sp. Taxonomy (GTDB): domain Bacteria; phylum Pseudomonadota; class Gammaproteobacteria; order Pseudomonadales; family Pseudomonadaceae; genus Aquipseudomonas. The sequence goes on along the minus strand of CAYNGZ010000027.1, from coordinate 16,580 downwards.
CGCCGCACTGGGAGAGTTCCCGGTCAATCTGTTTATCCAGACTTGAGTTCAACTCAGGAGCATTGCGATGAGTACCAATGACAAACGCGTTCGTGAATTTGCCTATCAGATCTGGGAGTCCGAGGGGAAACCCGAAGGCCAGGAAGCGCGCCACTGGGAGATGGCATGCAAGCTGGCCGAGGCCGAAGCCCTGGCCCCGACTCAGCCTGCCAGGCCCCGCAAAACCAACAACAGCAAAACCAACAGCGACAAAACAGCATCCAGCAAGCCCGCGGCGGCCAAGCCCAAAGCCAAACCCGCCGCAGCCGACAAGGTCGTGGCACCGCCCGTTAAAAAAGCCGCGGCCGAGAAAAAGCCCCGAGCACCGCGCAAGCCGGCCAGTTGAGGTCGCCAGTACACTCGGATTGACCGCGTGGCGAGCAGGCTCGCCACTTCGGGGTGGCACATCCAGGGTCTGTTGACGCTTGGTGGCTAACCGCCACCAAACGTCAACAGACCCTGGCCAATGGCAGGAGTTGTTATGACCACACCCAAGAAAACCGTGCCCGAACCTCATGCCGAGGCCTCGCGCATTCGTGAAGGCTTGCCCTTCCCGCTCGGTGCGACCTGGGATGGTCTGGGGGTCAACTTCGCGATATTTTCGGCTAACGCGACCAGGGTCGAACTGTGTCTGTTCGATGATGCCGGTGAAGTCGAGCTTGAACGCGTCGAACTGCCGGAATACACCGACGAAATCTTTCACGGGTATTTGCCGGACGCCCATCCGGGGCTGATCTATGGCTACCGAGTCTATGGGCCTTACGACCCGCAAAACGGCCACCGCTTCAACCACCACAAATTGTTGATCGACCCCTACGCCAAGCAGTTGGTGGGGCAATTGAAGTGGTCCGAAGCCCTGTTTGGCTACACCATCGGCCACCCCGACGCCGACCTCAGTTTCGACGAACGCGACAGTGCGCCCTTCGTGCCCAAGTGCAAAGTCATCGACCCTGCGCACACCTGGGGCCACGACCATCGGGTCAGCGTACCGTGGGACCGGACAATCATTTATGAGGCTCACGTACGCGGCATCAGCATGCGCCACCCGTCCGTCCCGAAGGCGGTGCGCGGGACTTTCGCCGGATTGATGGTCGATGACCTGCTGGAACACATCCGCACACTCGGCGTGTCGTCGGTGGAGTTGCTGCCGATTCACGCCTTCGTCAATGACCAGCACCTGTTGCACAAGGGCATGACCAATTACTGGGGTTACAACAGCATCGCGTTCTTCGCCCCTGATCCGCGTTACCTGGCCAGTGGCAAGATCACCGAGTTCAAGGAAATGGTGGCGCACCTGCACGAAGCCAACCTTGAAGTGATTCTGGACGTGGTCTATAACCACACCGCCGAGGGCAACGAACAGGGCCCGACCCTGTCGATGCGTGGCATCGACAATGTCTCCTACTACCGCGTGATGCCAGACAACAAGCGCTTCTACATCAACGACTCCGGCACGGGCAACACGCTGGACCTGAGCCATCCCTGCGTGCTGCAAATGGTCACCGATTCGCTGCGTTACTGGGCTTCGGAAATGCACGTCGACGGCTTCCGCTTCGACCTGGCGACCATCCTGGGGCGTTACCACGATGGTTTCGACGAGCGTCACAGCTTCCTCGTTGCCTGCCGCCAGGACCCGATTCTGCGTCAGGTGAAAATGATCGCCGAGGCCTGGGACATTGGCCCCGGCGGCTATCAGGTCGGCCGTTTCCCGCCGGGCTGGGTCGAGTGGAACGACCGATTCCGCGACACCGTACGCGCGTTCTGGAAAGGCGATGACGGCCAGCTCGCCGACTTTGCCGGGCGCATGACCGCCTCTGGCGAGATGTTCAATCAGCGCGGTCGCCGGCCCTACGCCTCAATGAACTTCGTCACCGCCCATGACGGTTTCACCTTGAATGACCTGGTCTCCTACAACGACAAGCACAACGAAGCCAACGACGAAAACAATCAGGATGGCAGCAATCAAAACCGGTCCTGGAATCACGGCGTTGAAGGCCCTACCGACGATCCCGAAATCAATGAGCTGCGCCAGCGACAGATGCGCAATTTCTTCGCCACCCTGCTGCTGGCCCAAGGCACCCCCATGCTGGTGGCCGGTGACGAATTTGCCCGCACCCAGCACGGTAACAACAACGCCTACTGCCAGGACAACGAACTCGGTTGGGTCAACTGGGACCTGAGCGAAGACGGCAAGGCCCTGCTCAAGTTTGTCAAACGTCTGATCAAACTGCGGCTGGCCTATCCGATCCTGCGGCGCGGACGCTTTCTGGTGGGCAATTACAACGAGGACATTGGCGTCAAGGACGTCACCTGGCTGGCACCGGATGGCAGCGAAATGTCCACCGAGCAATGGCACGACAGCCACGGGCGGTGTCTGGGCATGTTGCTCGATGGTCGCGCCCAGGAAACCGGAATCCGCCGCAAAGGCGCCGATGCCACGTTGCTGCTGGTGGTCAACGCCCATCACGACATCGTCAACTTCCATCTGCCGCCAGTGCCTGACGGCGGTTTCTGGACCTGTATGCTGGACACTCACCAGCCATCGATTCGGGGCCAGGAGCGGTTCGAGTTCAGTCACGCATATTCCGTGACCGGGCGTTCGTTGCTGTTGTTCGAGTTACAACACGAGGAGGAAGACTGATACGCAATTGCCCCCTTATCGGCAGCGTTTGAGCAAGCTACATCACAAAAAACGCTCGTTAAGGAGGTGACGGGGGCGACGGATGGTGATGTATGAGCAATACTCTGCTCGCAGCAATCCAGGGTTTGGAGCGCTGTGCCCTGCGATCATCCGACCGCAAGGGGTCTGTGCCGGCGTGTTCAGCCAGCCGCAATGCACGAGAGACGGCAAACAGGAACAAGGACGTATCGCCATGAAATCCACTACCCTCGTCGACAGCAGTTTGCCTGCGCAGATCTGGAACACTGCCCGGCAACTGGACAACGTTCCCGTCATCAGCACCTCTTCGCTGATCCCCGCAGGTGCTCGTGCCGTGGTGATCGCCCCGCACCCGGGGGATGAAGTGGTGACCTGCGGCGGCCTGTTGCAGTTGCTCGCCACCCTCGGCCATCCCCTGCAATTGATCTCCATTACCGACGGCAGTGCCAGTCATCCGGGCTCCAACCTGTGGTCCGAGAAACGCCTGAGCGTGTTCCGACCTCAGGAAAGCGTCGAAGCCCTGCGCCGCCTCGGTTTGCCCATGCATAGCCTGAAATGGATTCGCGGCGGTTTTACCGACAACGGCTTGGCCGAGCGTGAACTGCAGTTGACGCAATTCATTGCGCGCTACCTGCGCCCGGGTGATGTGGTGTTCACCACCTGGAGTGAGGACGGCATCATCGACCATGACACCGTAGGTCGGGCCGCCGCAAAAGCGGCTCTCGAGGTCGGGGCCAGTTTCAATGAAATGCCGGTCTGGGCCTGGCACTGGCCCGTACGCGATCAGGGGCTGATTCCCTGGCACCGCGCCCGCAAAGTCCGCCTCGACACCTGGACCGTCGCGCGCAAGTGCCACGCCACCCATGCATATGCCAGCCAGCTGGACAGTGAACCGGAGATCGGCCTTGCACCGAAACTGCCCAGGGCTATCCTGGCGCGGATGCGTCAACCCTATGAAATCGTGTTCGTGTGATCGTGAAAAGCCCGGAATCTGTCAACTGATCGAGTCGCTGCCCGATGACGCCCCCATGATCATCGCCGGCGACTTCAATGACGGGTTGAAGTGCATTTCTTGAAGCCTTCGTGACGTGGAAAAAGCCTCCGATTTGACGTCAAGAAAGCGATCATCCTGATAAGCAACAAATTGGATAATTAATAATTATCAGCTATTTGAAGAGCTTAATTTTGTCATGCCGCTCATCGTTCAATTTCTTGACGCAGAGCCGTCGATCTTCTTAGCTAAACCGTACTACCCCCGGAAATACCTCCTGGGGCAAGCTCCGAAAACCCGCTGCAGCGGGCCGACGGACTTTGCCTCAATGAAATCGGTCGCCCCTCATTCGGGGTAGGAGAGACGCCAAATCGAGCTACGGCATGCGATTGCAAGGTAGACCTCCACCATGAACACCTCCCTCACCCAACACGAGATCACAATCACTCTGTACACCGTTTCCACCTCGCTACTGCTGCTGTGCACATCCATGGAGATTCAGGCGTCGCCTGTCGAGGACGAGGCGATTGCCTGGTATCAGCAAGATGTCCCGGCGTTCACCCTGCCGACGCCTGATGTGAGTAACAACATCCGCTTCATCCGGGATCCCGGCCGTGATAACCAGCTGCTGACAGTCGAGCAAGCCGCTCCTTCGGCCTGGGATCGGGTTTACAGCCAACCCGCCAGGAGCGCAGAACGCGATGTCCTCAACTCACCGTTTTCCGGCATGACCGGCGCCGAACTCAAAGGCCCGGTATTGGTTACCCTGCAAAATGACAACGGCAGCACTCAACGCATGGGGCTGGTGGGCGGTACAAACCAGTTCCAGAGCAACGGCAATGGCCTGTTGATCAGCTCTGCCATCGCCGACCCGAGCAACACCCTCAACGTGCAAGGCCCCAACCTTGGCGCCTATTGGAGCCTGACCGGCGCAAACGGCTGGCACGTGGACTTGACCGCCAGCGGTGGTCGGGTCAGTGGCTACAGCATCAATGATCAGGGCCAGCGCCAAGCCACCGAAGGCAGCGCAATGACCCTCTCGATGGAAGGTGAATTCCCCATCGGCATCAGCGAAAACTGGGTCATCGAACCCCAGGCGCAGTTGATCAACCAGCGTATTACCCTGGACACCCCGTATGCCGGTAGCGGCAATGCCTCATCCAGCGAATTGACGTCCTGGAGCGGCAGGGTCGGTGCAAGTCTGAAAGGGACTTATGACATCAAGGGCCTGCCGATCGAACCCTATGTCCGTACCAACTTCTGGCACACGGTCAATACCAGCGACACCGTGACCCTCGGTCAGGTCGACAAACTCAGCAACAGCCGAAACTCGTCTTCGGTCGAACTGGGGCTGGGATTGGTGGCCAGAGTCACGCCTTCCGTCAGCCTTTATGTCAGCGGCGATTACAACAGTGCGACCGCCAACAACGATTTGAACGGGTTGGTGGGCAGTATTGGCGTGCGGATGCTTTGGTAACGCCTCCGATCGTTCCCGCGCTTCTGCGCGGGAACGATCCTTGGCAATCAGCTCTCCGGCCGCAGAATCAACACCGCCAACGGCGGTAAGTCCAGGACCAGCGACAAGGCCTGGCCATGGCTGCCCTGCTCTTCGGTGAATGCACCGCCACCATTGCCGTAATTGGAACCGGCGTACGTGCTCGCGTCACTGTTGATCACTTCGTTCCAACGCCCGGCGAATGGCACGCCAACCCGATAGGCCGGACGCGGTACCGGCGTGAAGTTGGCCACCACCAACACCGGTCGCCCTTCCTTGCTCCAGCGCAGCCAGGCGTAGACGCTGTTGATGGCATCATCACCAATCAGCCATTGGAAGCCCTGCGGCACGTCGTCCTGATCGTGCATTGCCGGTTCTTCGCGGTAGAGCTGGTTCAGATCAGTCACCAGTTTCTGCACGCCACGGTGTTCCGGGTATTGCAGCAAGTACCAATCCAGCTGCTGATCGTGATTCCACTCGCGCCACTGGCCGAACTCACAGCCCATGAACAGCAGTTTCTTGCCCGGATGAGCCCACATGAAACTCAGGTAAGCACGCAAGTTGGCGAACTTCTGCCAACGATCGCCGGGCATTTTGTCGATCAGCGAATGCTTGCCGTGTACGACCTCGTCGTGGGAAATCGGCAGGATGAAACGCTCGGACCAGGCGTAAACCAGACCAAAGCTCAGCTCGTTGTGGTGATGGGCGCGATAGACCGGGTCCTGCTGAATGTAATGCAGCGAATCGTGCATCCAGCCCATGTTCCATTTATAGGCAAACCCCAGCCCGCCTTGTTGCGTGCTCTGGCTGACACCCGGCCAGGCCGTGGATTCCTCGGCAATCACCAGGGCACCCGGCGCTTCGAGGGCAACCACATCGTTGAGGTGGCGGACAAAATCGATGGCTTCAAGATTCTCCCGACCGCCGTGACGATTGGGCACCCACTCGCCGGCCTGGCGTGAATAGTCGCGATACAGCATCGACGCCACGGCATCGACCCGCAGCCCATCGACGTGAAAATGCTTGAGCCAGTGCAAGGCCGACGCCAGCATGAAACCATGCACCTCGGTGCGTCCCAGGTTGTAGATCAGCGTGTCCCAATCCTGGTGAAAGCCTTCCAGCGGGTTGCCGTACTCGTACAGCGCGGTGCCGTCGAACTGCGCCAGGCCATGGGTGTCGGTGGGAAAGTGCGCCGGCACCCAATCGAGGATCACCCCGATATCGGCCAGGTGGCAGGCGTTGACGAACGCGGCAAAGTCATCGGGCGAACCGTAACGGGCGCTCGGGGCGAATTGCGATAACGGCTGATAGCCCCAGGAACCGCCGAACGGGTGCTCCATGATCGGCATCAACTCGATGTGGGTGAAACCCAGTTTCTGCACGTAAGGAATCAGCTGTTCAGCCAGCTCGCCCCAGTTGTATTGACGCGCAACCTCGCCGAGGTCATCCACTTCGCACTGCCAGGAACCCGCATGCAACTCGTAGATCGACAGCGGCGCGCCCGGGTGTTGGCGCTCGCCACGCGATTGCATCCACGCCCCATCCTGCCAGGCGATGCGCAAGGGCGAGGCGACTTTCGAGGCGGTGTCTGGCGGCAGCTGTGTCGCCAATGCCATGGGGTCAGCCTTGAGCGGTAAAATGCCATGGGCGCCGAGAATCTCGTACTTGTACGCCTCGCCTGCCTGCACGCGCGGAACAAACAGTTCCCACACGCCCGACGGATGGCGCAAGCGCATCGGGTGACGGCGACCATCCCAGACGTTGAAATCGCCGACCACCGAAACCCGCCGGGCATTCGGCGCCCATACCGCAAACCGCACACCGTCGACACCCTCGACGTTCTTCAACTGCGCCCCCAGACACGCGCTGAGATCCCGGTGATTGCCCTCGGCGAACAGATACAGATCCATCTCGCCCAACAACGGACCGAAGCTGTAAGGATCCTCGGCAGTTTGCTCGCCACCGGCCCAACGGGTGCGCAACAGGTAAGCCTGGGCCCGGTCGAAATGCGCGACGAACAACCCCGGTACTTCGGTGGCGTTCAAGCGGCCGAGCGCTTCGCCGGAGTCACGGGCGATCACGTCCACACTCAAGGCGTCCGGCAGGTAGGCACGAATGAATTGACCGCCCGCTCCGTCTGCGTGGGGTCCGAGTATCGCAAAGGGATCCTGATGCTCGGCCCGCACCAGCGCCTCGATGTCTCGCGCCGCCGGCAGCGCTTCTTTCACATTACCCTGCTCCCTCAATGATGGCTCCGTCATGACTGCTCTCCACTCACATAGGAAAAGGGTTCGAGTCCACTCAACAACCCGTACAGACCGTGCAATGGCACAGGCAACCAGGCGGGACGATTCTCGGCTTCGTACACCACTTCATAAACCGCCTTCTCCAGACTGAACAACGCCAGCGCGGCGTCTTCGGCATCCGGGTCTTGCCATGCATGAGCAAGACTAGCTGTTGCCCGCCGATACGCCTGAACAAACGCTACCGTGGCCTCGCGCAAATACCGTTCCGTCACCCGCTGACGTGCCGCCAGCGTCTGTGCCGTGCCATCCACCCCCTGCCCGTTCAGCGCCATTGCCGCGGCATAATCGAATGAGCGCAGCACGCCACTCACATCCTTGTACGGACTGTGTTTGCCCCTTCGCTCATGCAACGGCCGCGCCGGCTCACCTTCGAAATCGATCAGGTAGGCATCGCCCTTGATCACCAGCACCTGGCCCAGGTGCAAATCACCGTGAACCCGCATCTGCAAACCACCCACGGCCTTTGCCGCCAGGTCCTGAATGTGCCTGAGGATGGTTTTCCTCTGCTCCAGTAAACGTACCACCAGCATTTGATCCGCCGGACTCATCCCGACCTGATGCTGCTTGAGCAACTGCAAGGCATGCTCCAACTGCGCCCCCATCGCTTTCGCCAATGCCTGCTGATCCTTGTGCGTAGAGACCCGCGAAGCAAACGCCGGGTTGTCACCGGGCGCCGCCAATAGCCGGTGCATTGCCCCAAGGCGGTGACCGAGCATGCCCGAGAAATCTTTCAATTCACCGGGCCCGTTTTAATGCTTGTTCTGCCCAAACATTGCCTCGGCCAACTCATCGCGAATTGCCCGCTCAAGGTTGTTCTGGGTCCATTCCCAGGCATCGCCCTGATTGCTCAGATAGCCTTGGGCGATCATCAACAGGTTGTCTTCGCCTTGCCCATCTCGACGAATCACCGAGCCAAGCAACGGTGAAATATGCTCGAACCCCGCGGCGGTCAGGTAAGCGCCCATCTCCAGTTCCGGGTGTACACCGCTGGCGACCTTGCGGATCAGCTTGAGCACCACACTGCCACCGACCACCACGGAACTGTTGGATTGTTCGGCCGTCAGGTAGCGCACAGCAGGGTCAGCACCCAGACCGAGGTTCGCCAGCTTGGCAGTGGGCTCAAAACGAATCTCGCCATCGCTTGTGGCCAGCACCGTGTGCGCCTGCATGGCCTGCAATACCGCACGAATGAAGCTGTCGAGGCTGAAAGCGTCCGTCACCAACCCCACCTGCCGCCCGCGCCGCACCCGTGCCAAGGCCAACTGCTGTGGCAGCGCGGCACCGACCTGATCTTCGGCCAGAAATCCGAACGGCAGCTGGTAACGACTGGTCTGACCGTCGCTGACGACCTCAATTTCGCTGAACAGCACCGGATGCTGCGGATCACCAAAACGCACACCGTAAGCGATGTGCACCGTTTCGATGCTGGAGTCCTTGCCGGCGAACCAGCGTCGATTGTGCAACCAGCCAGGCAATGCACTTTGCTCCAGAAGAGTGCGCGACGGTGCTTCAAGCAGCTCCTCCATGCGCTTTTTCAGTACAAGGGTGGTGAAGTCCGGCAGACTTTGCGCGGGTTCGACGTGCCAGCTCGGCATCTGATTTTCCGCCGCCAGCACAAACCAGTAAAAACCGTACGGCGCCAGGGTCAGCAAAAAGTTGAGCTGGCCAATCGGCGGGAACGCATTACCACCGAGCATTTCCACGGGAACCATGCCGGCGAACGGAGAAAGATCCAGCTCGGCCGCCTGGGCGCTGCGCGAGACGTTGGCCACGCAGAGGACGACTTCGTGTTTGCCGTCATCGCTGGTGTACTCCCGTGTATAGGCGAGAATCCGTCGGTTGCTCGGCGAGAGCATTTTCAAAGTGCCCCGGCCGAATGCCTTGGACTGCCTGCGGATCGCCAGCATGCGCCGGGTCCAGTTCAGCAGCGAATGGGGGTCACCCGCCTGGGTTTCGACGTTGACCGACAGGTAACCGTAGAGCGGGTCCATGATCGGCGGTAACACCAGACTCGCCGGGTCGGCGCGGGAGAAGCCGCCATTACGGTCAATCGACCACTGCATCGGCGTGCGCACCCCATCACGGTCGCCGAGGTAGATGTTATCGCCCATGCCGATTTCATCGCCGTAGTACAAGGTCGGGGTCCCCGGCATTGAGAGCAGCAGGCTGTTGAGCAACTCGACACGGCGCCGATCACGCTCCATCAGCGGTGCCAGGCGTCGGCGAATACCAAGGTTGATCCGTGCGCGACGGTCAGCCGCGTAGTAGTTCCACAGGTAATCGCGCTCCTTGTCGGTGACCATCTCCAGGGTCAGCTCATCGTGGTTGCGCAGGAAAATCGCCCATTGGCAGTTGGCCGGAATCTCCGGCGTCTGGCGCAGGATATCGGTGATCGGAAACCGGTCTTCCTGGGCCAGCGCCATGTACATGCGCGGCATCAACGGAAAGTGAAAGGCCATATGGCATTCGTCGCCGTTGTCGCCCCTGGTGTCGCCGAAATACAACTGAGTGTCTTCCGGCCACTGGTTGGCTTCGGCCAGCAGCATGCGGTCCGGGTAATGGGCGTCGATCTCGGCGCGAATCCGCTTGAGCACCTCATGAGTCTCGGGCAGGTTTTCGTTGTGGGTGCCGTCGCGCTCGATCAGGTAGGGAATCGCATCCAGACGCAGGCCATCGATGCCCATATCCAGCCAGTAGCGCATCACCGAGAGCACGGCTTTCATGACCTGCGGGTTGTCAAAGTTCAGGTCCGGCTGATGCGAATAGAAGCGGTGCCAGAAGTACTGGCCGGCCACCGGGTCCCAGGTCCAGTTGGATTTCTCGGTGTCGAGAAAAATGATCCGTGTGCCGTCGTACTTTTGGTCGTCATCGGACCAGACATAAAAGTCCCGCGCCTTTGATCCTGGCTTGGCCTTGCGCGCCCGCTGAAACCAGGGGTGTTGATCGGAGGTGTGGTTGATCACCAGCTCGGTGATCACCCGTAAACCCCGTTGGTGGGCCTCGGCAATAAAACGCCTGGCATCGGCGAGTGTCCCGTAATCACTGTGCACGCCACGGTATTCGGCAATGTCGTAGCCGTCATCGCGGCGTGGCGAGGGGTAGAACGGCAGCAGCCAAATGGTGTTGACGCCCAGATCGGAGATGTAATCCAGTTTGGCGATCAAACCGGGAAAGTCGCCGATCCCGTCGTTGTTGGAGTCGAAATAAGACTTTATGTGAACCTGATAAATCACCGCGTCCTTGTACCAGAGCGGGTCATTGCTGAAGGTGGCTGACCTGGGTTTCTTCGCCATTGGAAACTCCTGAAGTGAGCGATCTACTGGCTAAACCGTTATCCGCCATATCCCGAACGGTTGACTCCACGGTTCGATACGCATCCATTGGGTTTTGCCGTACCACGTCCAGCGATGGCCGTTCATCAGGTCTTCGCCCTGGGTGGCCGCGTCATCGGGCAGGCCCATCTCCCACAGCGGCAATTCGAAATGCGCCTCCTGGGCGTTGAACGGGTCAAGGCTGACCGCCACCAGAATGAAATTGCGGCCATCGGCCGTGCGCTTGCCGAAATACAGAATGTTGTCGTTCCACACCGTGTAGACCTGCAAACCCAAATGGCTGTGCAGGGCCGGGTTTTGCCGGCGAATGCGGTTGAGCTGGGCAATCTCGGCGATGATGTTGCCCGGCGCGTTGAAGTCCCGGACGCGGATTTCATACTTCTCCGAATCGAGGTATTCCTCCTTGCCCGGCACTGACGCCGACTCGCACAGCTCAAACCCTGAATACATGCCCCACAGGCCCGAGCCCATGGTCGCCAGCGCCGCCCGGATCAGAAACCCGGCGCGGCCCGACTCATGAAGAAACCCCGGATTGATGTCGGGTGTATTGACGAAAAAGTTTGGCCGGAAACACTCGCGCCAGGGCGACTGGTTCAGCTCGGTGAGATACGTCGCCAATTCGTATTTGGTGTTACGCCAGGTGAAATAGGTGTAGCTCTGGGAATATCCAACCTTGCCCAGGCGCGCCATCATCGCCGGGGTGGTAAACGCTTCCGCGAGGAAGATCACCTCGGGATATAACGCCCGCACATCACCGATCAGCCACTGCCAGAACGGCAAGGGCTTGGTGTGCGGGTTGTCGACGCGGAACATCTTCACGCCCTCTTCGACCCAACCGACCACAATGTCCCGCAGCTCCAGCCACAGGCTGGGAATTGCCTCGCTGGCGTAGAAGTCGACGTTGACGATGTCCTGGTATTTCTTCGGTGGGTTTTCGGCGTACTTGATGGTGCCGTCCGGCCGCCAGTTGAACCAGCCCGGATGCTGTTTCAGCCACGGGTGGTCCTGAGAGCATTGAATGGCGAAATCCAGAGCGATCTCCAGCCCGTGTGCGGTGGCGGCCGCGACCAGGCGACGGAAATCCTCGCGACTGCCCAACTGCGGGTGAATTGCCTCGTGCCCGCCTTCGACACCGCCGATGGCATACGGGCTGCCGTGATCATCAGGGCCGGCGGTCAGGGCATTGTTGGGACCTTTGCGATAACTGCGCCCAATCGGATGAATCGGCGGGAAGTACAGCACGTCAAAGCCCATGTCCTGGATCATCGCCAGACGTGAGTGCACATCGTTGAAAGTGCCGTGACGCGCCGGGTCGTCGGTGATCGAGCGGGGAAACAGTTCATACCAACTGGCAAATTGCGCACGCTCGCGCTCGACATCCAGCGGGTATTCCGGACTGAGACTGAGGTAGGCGCGTTGATCGGCTTCAGCCATCAACCCGGCACTGCGCGGGTGCAGAAACAGCGCGACTTGCTCGGTTTCAAGCAGCCCGGCCAGCTCATGGTGCAGCGCCGCCAGTTGCTCGCTCAACTGACCGTCACTGCGCTCTGCCGCCTGCCGCACCAGCGTGCGCCCTTCTTGCAGCTCCAGGCTGACCGGCACGCCCGCAGCGTGCTTCTTTTCCAGCTCATGACAGAAACTGGCGAACTGATCGATCCAGGCCTCGATGCAAAACCGATACTGCCCAGGCGTTGCCACGTTGAACTGACCTTGCCAGGCGTTATTGCCCAAATCAGTCATCACTTCACTTTGCCAGACCGAGTCGGCCTCAGCGCACCAACGCACGCGCACCGCAAGCACGTCGTGACCATCAGCAAAAACCTTGCCGGTCACCGTCACGGCCTGCCCTTCGATGGCCTTGGCCGCAAACTGGCCGCCATCGATCACCGGCATCGTGTTCTCAATGACAATCCGCGGCAGCAGTAAGGCCTGCGACAGTGGCAGTTGCGGGTTGTAGTGCAGTTCCGTCGGTTTTTCCGTCGTCATCGAGCCTCGCCCCTTACGCCCCATGGACGCGCGTGTGCTTGATCGTATGCTGCCTGCATGACGCTACTTAGGTTCCGAGCGCCGGGACTTGCCAAAAGTTCAGATCGTCACACCTTAACCACGGTCCATGACCGCTAATCGGTTACGCAGAACGATGAGCAAGACCTGTGCCCTAACCTTTTAGATCCCACAGAAAAGGGAACCACCATGACCGTGCGCATCGAAAACCAGGCCTGCTTTTTCATTACCGAGAACGGCGAAGAAATTCGCCTTGCTCCCGATGTGACCATCATCACCGACGCGGACAAGGCCATGTCGGCGGTGGACCTCGATGGCCAGCGCTTCTACATCACCGAAGCAGAAGCCGACGCATTAACCGTAGCAGGTGCCACCGACGGTCGTCGGCACCTGAAGGTCACCTGCAGTGATTCGGTGATTTGACTGACGCAGATCAGAGACCACCTCAGACACCTGTGACAGGCGCTGCTGCCGCGCCTGCCGGGGTGCATCAAGTTGTCGCAGGGACGGCTCAAGCACTCATCTGATCCGCTTTTTAATCCAATATCTGAGTCTGTTATGCAAACAGATCAGTAGTCATAGTTCATCGGCCTGATGGAGGCTGATGAGCGAAAGACCATGAGCGATAGAATCCCCGTCCGATTAGTAGAGACATTCGAGCCTTCGCGTCCAAAGATGAAGGCCAAATCCAGCGATAACCAGATTCACACCCGCAGCTTCACCGGTTTGTTCCGCACCTTGCGCCTGAGCGGTGCAGGCTTTCTGTTTCTGGCATTTTTCGGCACGGTGTGGCTGAACTGGGGCGGCCGTCAGGCTGTGCTCTGGGACTTGTCGGAAAGCAAATTCCACATCTTCGGTGCGACGTTCTGGCCGCAGGATTTCATCCTGCTCTCGGCGCTGCTGATCATCTGCGCTTTCGGCCTGTTCGCGATCACCGTGTTCGCCGGGCGCGTCTGGTGTGGTTACACCTGCCCGCAGAGCTCGTTCACCTGGCTGTTCATGTGGTGCGAAAAGGTCACCGAGGGTGAACGCAACCAGCGGATCAAGCTGCAAGCTGCGCCCTGGGGCCTGAACAAACTGATGCGCCGCGCCGCCAAGCACACACTGTGGCTGGCCATCAGCGTGCTGACCGGCCTGACGTTTGTCGGCTACTTCACACCGATTCGTCCGCTGGCCAGTGAAATGCTGACCCTGCAAATGGGCGGCGTCAGCCTGTTCTGGGTGCTGTTCTTCACCGGCGCGACCTACATCAATGCGGGTTGGCTGCGTGAAGCCGTGTGCATGCACATGTGCCCGTATGCGCGATTCCAGAGCGTGATGTTTGACAAAGACACCCTGACCATTTCCTACAACGCTGCCCGTGGCGAAAGCCGGGGTCCGCGCAAGCGTGAGGTGAAACCGGCCGACGTCGGGCTGGGTGACTGCATCGACTGTCACCTGTGCGTGCAGGTCTGCCCGACCGGCATCGATATCCGCGACGGCTTGCAGATGGAATGCATCGGCTGCGCGGCGTGCATCGACGCCTGCGATTCGATCATGGACAAAATGGGCTATGCCCGTGGCCTGATCAGCTACACCTCCGAGCATGAATTACAAGGCGGCAAGACTCACTGGCTGCGGCCTCGATTGATCGGCTACACCACGGTGCTGGTGGTCATGATCGGTGCGCTGGTGCTGGCCCTGATGGAGCGGCCAATGGTTTCGCTGGACGTCAGCAAGGACCGCGGTCTGTTCCGCGAAAACAGTCAGGGGCAGATCGAAAACATCTACAGCCTCAAAGTCATCAACAAAACCCAGCAACGGCAGGACTATCGTTTGTCCCTGGTGGACGGCGACGGCTTCCAGTTGCAGGGCCGGACCGAGTTGAGCCTGGCGCCGGGGGAAATTGTCGATGTGCCGGTTTCAGTGGCGATGACCACCGACAAGCCCGTCAGCAGTTCGCAGGAGATCAGTTTCAAGATCACCGACAGCGATGAACCTTCAGTGAGCAGCGTGGCACAGAGTCGCTTTGTTGCACCGTTGACTCGCTTGGGCTTGAAAATCCCCCCCTCGCCCTAACCCTACCGCCATAGGGAGCTG
>CAYNGZ010000027.1:0-1665 GCA_964396695.1 uncultured Pseudomonas sp. | reverse complement strand
TTACTGCGACTTGAAAAATCTGCTTTGAATCCATAATCGACCCGATGTTTCAGGTCGCAGTAAATCGATAGACACTTCGGTCAGTCCCCTCTCCCCCTTGGGGAGAGGGTTAGGGTGAGGGGGCGATCTCCCTGACACCCAACACAAACACCTGGCGACAAGGCTTTTCAATGAAACGCTACGAAAAATTCGCTGACGACATTGCCGAACTGATCCGCTCCGGGGTGCTCGGCCCCGGCCAGCGCGTCCCCTCGGTGCGTTACGCCAGCCAGACCTACGGGGTCAGCCCGTCCACGGTGTTTCAGGCCTACTACCTGCTGGAACGTCGTGGGCTGATCCGCGCCCGGCCGCGCTCCGGCTACTTCGTCAACACCCACGCCCCGAGCCCGTTCTCGGAGCCGGTGATCAGCAGTCAGGTCAACGAGTCCACCGAAGTCGATGTCAGCGAACTGGTGTTCTCGGTGCTCGACTCGATCAAGGACCCGACCACCGTGCCCTTCGGCTCGGCCTTCCCGAGTCCGACGCTGTTTCCACTGCAACGCCTCGCTCGCTCGCTGGCCAGTGCCGCCCGGGAGATGGACCCACGCATGGTGGTCACCGACATGTCGCCGGGCAATCCGCAATTGCGTCGGCAAATCGCCCTGCGCTACATGGTCGGTGGCCTGATGCTGCCCATGGAAGAACTGCTGATCACCAACGGTGCACTGGAAGCGCTGAACCTGTGCCTGCAAGCGGTCACCAAACCCGGCGACCTGGTGGCCATCGAAGCCCCGGCGTTCTACGCCAGCCTGCAGGTGCTTGAGCGGCTCAAGCTCAAAGCGGTGGAAATTCCGGTGCACCCGCGTGACGGCATCGACCTCGGCGTGCTGGCGCAAACCCTCGAACGCCACCCGATCAAGGCCTGCTGGTGCATGACCAGTTTCCAGAACCCGATGGGCGCGACCATGCCCGAGGCCAAGAAACAGGAGCTGGTCGAGTTGTTGCGCAGCCATCAGGTGCCGCTGATCGAAGATGACGTCTACGCCGAACTCTATTACGGCCAGCAAGCGCCGAAACCGGCCAAAGCCTTCGACACCGAAGGATTGGTGATGCACTGCGGCTCGTTCGCCAAAAGCCTCGCCCCCGGTTACCGCATCGGCTGGGTCGCCGCCGGGCGCTATGCGCAGAAAATCGAACGGCTGAAGCTGATGACTTCACTCTGCGCCTCGATGCCGGCCCAGGCGGCGATCGCCGATTACCTGCAACACGGCGGCTACGACCGTCACCTGCGTAAACTGCGCTACGCCCTCGAAGAACAGCAGAGCGCCATGCTTGCCGCCATCGCCCGCTACTTCCCGGCCCAGACCCGCGTCAGCCAGCCGGCCGGCGGCTACTTCCTGTGGCTGGAACTGCCGGTGCAAATGGATTCGTTGAAGTTGTTCCAGATGGCATTGGCCCAAGGCATCAGCATTGCGCCGGGGCCGATCTTTTCACCGACCCAGCGGTTCAGGAATTGCATTCGGCTGAATTACGGTAGCCCGTGGACCGAAGATGCCGAGAAGGCCATGGAAACCTTGGGCAGGATTGTGCGCTCGTTCTAAAAGCAAAAGATCGTCCGAACGCGGCCCGAACCTGCGGCAGCTCTTATGGAACAAAAAATAACTTATTGATTTATATATTATTTTT
>CAYNGZ010000026.1:0-27697 GCA_964396695.1 uncultured Pseudomonas sp. | reverse complement strand
ATGGAGCGCATGACCAGGCCGATATAGAGCGGCGGCGTCGCACGCTCCGCCAGGCCCCGGGCGAGGATCATCGGCTCGGCCTCAGTTCGCACGATCGGTTTTTCGGCGACGATCCGGTAGCCGGCGGCTGAGGCTGCCGGCAGGTGCTGCAGGGTCAGGTGGTTGGCGTCCAACTGGTACTCGGCGGCCGTCAGGTCGCGGTCGGCCAGCTTCACCGACAGCAGCTCCAGCTGCTGGCCATCGAGCACCAGTGGCGGCAGGCCCGCGCCGCGCACCGGATTGCGGCGCATCACCAGTTGCGCATGGACCAGGCTGTGGTCCTCGTACAACTCGAAGGTCAGGTGCGCCTCGTCGATCAGGTACTCGGGCGCCTGATAGTCCTTCAGGTAGATCATCTTCGGTTGTTCGGTGCGCATGCTGGAGTCCTTTTACTGATGCACGGCAAGCTGGTAGGCCGTGTATTTACGAATATTGATGACGCCGGTGTCGAAGATCAGGTACTGGCCCTTGATCCCCATCAGCGTGCCTTCGGCAATCGGGTTCTTGTCCAGATTGAAGCTGACGATCTTGGCCGGGTACTGCTCGACCGGGTAGCGGATTTCAATCGGTTCGACATCGGACACCGGTTGAATCGCTTGCAGACCGAAGCGTTCCTGCAGTCCTTGCACGCCCTCGGCACAGCTTGCGAACAGTTGATCACGAATCTGTTTCAGGTCAACCGGCGGCGCATCGCCCTTGAGCAAGGCGCGCCAGTTGGTCTTGTCGGCCACCTGACTGCGGAACAGGTCTTCGACGAAGCCGGATTGCTGACGGGTCGACACCCGCATGATCGGCAATGCCTGGCTTGCGCCCTGATCGAGCCAGCGGGTCGGCAACTGAGTGGCGCGGGTGATCCCGACTTTGACGCCCGACGAGTTGGCCAGGTACACCACATGATCGGTCATGCAGAACTGCTCGCCCCAGGCCGGCTCGCGGCAGGTCCCGGCATCGTAATGGCAGCGCTCCGGGCTCATGATGCAGACATCGCACTGCGCCAGTTTGGTCATGCACGGGTAGCAGTAACCCTGGCCGAAACTGGTTTTGGTTTTGCGCCCGCAATGGATGCAGTGGATCGCACCCAGGAATTCCAGGCGAACCGTGCTGCCAATCATGGGATTGACCGGCACCTCGGTATCGCCCAGGCGAAAAGCGTATTGCACAGTCGACGCTTCGAGATGCGCCGACATCTTGCTGATTGCACCACGGCCAATCTCGATCAATGGATGGCATCCGACTTGAACAGGATATTCGGCACCGTGGTCGACTTCGAACTGCATTCCTGCGGCCCCATGTAGCCGGTGCGTTCTTCCTCGGGGAGATTCTGCACTTCCCAGGCGATCATCGCCTGCAACGACAGTTCACGCTGCTCGGCGGTCAGTTTGCCACCGTCGGACCACTTGCCGATTTCCACCGCCAGTTTCAGGCTCCGGTAGATTTCGGGCGTGATGTTTTTGATCATTTCGTTAAAAGAGGACATCGGGTCTCCGCGCTCGTTATTCACATCGCAATTCAGACAGCGGTTTATTGGACAGAGAGTCTACGGCGACTGAACAAGCCACCCAACAAACCGGTGAGGCATCCGACGAGTAACCCGCCGACATGCGCCGCATTGGCAATTTCGCCGAAGCCGATCATCGAGATCAGCCCGGACATACACAGCAGCAGCCACACCAGCATCATCACCAACACCCCGCGAGGCAGGCGATATGCCGGGTTCGGCGACAACAGCTGGTAGATCCAGCAATGCCCAAGCAGGCCGTAAAGCACTCCGGACAGGCCGCCGAACAACGTCGGGCCGCCGTAATAATATTGGGCATAGTTCGACACCAGACTGAACAGCAATGTCAGTCCCAGCAGATTGATACTGCCCTGACGCGACTCGATGCGCCGCCCCAGCTCCCAGTACCACATGCCGTTCATGGCCAGGTGCAGAACGCCGAAATGGATCAGCATCGGCGTCACCAGGCGCCACCACTGCCCCGCCGCCAGACTGTCGGCCAACGGCGTGAAGTGAATGTAATCGCCCACCACCCGGAACTCGAGGAATGTCAGCCAGTGCATCGTGTCGAGATTCTCACCGAGCAAGGTCACCGCGCCGACAATCATGCTCAGCAGCAGAATCAGCGCCGTCACCGGGCTGCGGCGCAATTGCTCGACGAACCCCGGGCGCTGGATGTTCGCTTGTGCAGCCGGGATATCCAGTTGTTGCTCGGGATCGCCCGCAGGAAAACGCTCATACAGCGCCCGCACATCTTCGCTGATGGCGTCAGGCACCCAAAGCACCTGCTCGCCGGCTTCTTCGCTGACCCGATGCGGGACGTGCATGCGTTGCAGCAATTTGACGAATCCGCTCAGATCTACCGCCAGCGGCAGACGCAGTACAGCAACAGCACTCATTGCAGCTCCTCTGGCCGTTCGACATCGACCCAGACAAATTTGCGTGAATCGAGACGGGTTTCCTGGTCCAGTCGATAGGCAACCAGTTTTCCGTACATCACGGCGCTGTAATCCAGACAGGCCAGGTTCGGACGAATCGGCGCCGGTTTGCCACTGCGCCAGTAGTGCCCGACGAACAACAGCGGTTCATCGATGCCGTAGCGCAACAGGGTGTCTTTTTCTACCGGCGACAGCGGCGTGCGGGCCACGGGCTCTGGCAAGGCGTCGGGCTGGAACACGATGTCGCCATAGGTTTGCGGGTTGTCTTCCCAGAACTTGGTGCGGAAGAACGAGCGCGTCAGACCGTCGCCGCTGGTCATGGTCAGACCGTCCGGCAGACGCATGTCGGTGCCGCGCAGTAGCCGGTCGAAGGCCATGCAGGCGAAACTGCCGGAAATCGCAGCCGCCTGGACGAAGTACTCATCGACGCGGCCATCGGGATGCTGCGCGCGCAGCACGTCGATCAGACTGGCGTCCCAGCACGCGTGAACCACCCGGAAGCGGCCGGCGTCGACAAACAGCGGCATCTCGTAGAACCACGCGAGAAAGTCGCGCCAATCCGCCGGGTGCTGGGCAAACTGGGTCAGGGTTTCGTTGATCAGACGAGCATGCCGTGGCGTGTGATCACGCACGTATTGCTTGCCGCTGCCGGGCGGTGCCGGCGTGCTCCAGCCCAGGGCGTTGAACTCATGGTTGCCCATGATGCACAGCGCCTGGCCGGCCTCGACCATGTCGTGAACGATGTGCAGCGCTTCGCGAATCCGCGGGCCGCGGTCGATGATGTCACCGAGAAACACGGCCATGCGTGACGGATGGCGCCAGACGCCAGCTTGCTTGTGATACCCGAGTCGGTTCAGCAAATGCTCAAGGGTATGAGCGCAACCGTGCACGTCACCGATCAGGTCGTAGCTACGCGCGGGATCAAGCATCAATCTCCTCCACCGCCCAACCGGCTGCCCCAGCCCAGCTTGGTCCGGCAGACTTCGTAATAGTTGTGGTCCAGCGGATGAATCAGCCGCAGCTTCTGCGCCTTCTTGCTCACGGTGATGGTGTCACCGGGGGCGCAGGTGAAGTGGTTCTGCCCGTCACAGGAGACTTGCGGGTAAATCTGCATATCCTTGGACACGACGATTTTCAGCTCGCTGTTGCCATCGACCACAATGGGCCTTCCTGACAAGGTATGGGGGTACATCGGCACAATCACAATGGCATCGAGCTTGGGATGCATGATCGGGCCACCGGCAGAGAGCGCGTAGGCAGTCGAACCCGTGGGTGTGGCGACGATCAGGCCGTCGGCCTTTTGACTGCAGACGAACTGGCCGTCGATGTACAGCTCGAACTCGATCATCCGCGTCGACTTGCCGGGGTGCAGCACCACGTCGTTCAACGCGTCGCCCTGACCGATGGCCTCGGCATGACGGCGAACTTCGGCCTGCAACAGAAAGCGGTTTTCGACCAGGTAGTGCCCGTCGAGCACTTCGGCGACTTTGGTTTCCAGCTCATCCGGGCGGATGTCGGTCAGAAAGCCCAGGTTGCCACGGTTGATCCCCAGCACCGGAATGTTGTGCCGGGCCAATGCCCGGGCGGCGCCCAGCAGGCTGCCATCACCGCCCACCACAATCACCATGTCACAGACTTCGCCGAGCATCTTGCGCGATGAGGTTTGCAAGCCATGGCCGGGCAGGACCTCGGCGATGGTGTCCTCGAGAATCACATGCAAGTGCCGGTCAAGCAGGAATCTTTTCAGTCGGCGAACGGTATCCAGCACCTGCGAACTGCCCAGGCGACCGATGATGCCGATATTGCGAAATTGCTCCATGAGACTCCTGCGAGGCTTTACGACGGCGAAAAACACGATTATGGGCGAAAGCGGGCCATAGACAAAATGCTTTCAGCCACGGCGTTTGAGGCTATGCTCGCAGAATGATCCTGTTTCCCGACTTGCTCACGTTGCCTCGTCAGTTGCGCCATCCCGAAGTGCGCGACCTGGCCTGGGTCATTCTCGCACCGCCAATGCTCAGCGAAACGCTCTGGCCGCAACGCCATCCACTGACCGGCAGTGACTGGGTGCAAGCCCCCGAACGACTGGAGCACTGGCTGCGTCAGCTGGATCAGGACGGCCGTGAGCTGCAGCGTTGGCTGGCGCTCGGCCCGACGCGTCGTCTGGGCTTGTATTACGAACGTCTCTGGCAGTTTGCCGTGCAGCACGCGCCAGGTATCGAATTGATTGCCGCCAACCTGCCGATCCGCCGCGAAGGTCATACCCTGGGCGAACTGGATTTGCTGCTGCGCGACCGTGACGGCGTGCATCACCTGGAGCTGGCGATCAAGCTGTATCTGGGCCCACAAAACGGCGACGGTCACGATACTGCGCAATGGCTCGGACCGGGCTGTCACGACCGACTGGACCGCAAACTGACGCATCTGGCCCGTCATCAACTGCCCATTTCCGCCCGCCCCGAAAGCCGCGAGGCGTTGGCAGCACTGGAGATCCAGCAGTTCAGCGCACACCTCTGGCTGGGCGGCTATCTGTTGTATCCGTGGCCCGGCCCGGCTCGGTCACCCGACGGCGCCCACCCGCAACACCTCAAGGGGCGTTGGCTGCATCAGCGGGACTGGGTGCACTTTCTCGACCAAAGTTCGCCCGGTCGTTGGCAACCGTTGCCACGCCACGCCTGGCTCGCGCCCGCCCATTATCCTGTCGAGCACACCTGGGACCACACGCAACTGGAGGCCTGGCTGACCGAACTCGACCCTCAGGCTCCCGCGCAGCTACTGGTACGCCTGAGCGAAAACGGTAACGGTGACTGGGAAGAAGCCGAGCGACTGTTTCTGGTAGCGGATCTGTGGCCGAACGTGCCGGGCAATGGCTGACATGTTTGAATCGGATCAACGATTCCCCCGACTCCCCCCTGTAGGAGCTGCCGTTAGATCGATAATCGCAACGCCAACGCCGCCAGGGTCACCAGCAACACCGGCACCGTCAGCACGATTCCGACCTTGAAGTAGTACCCCCAGCCAATCTGAATATTCTTGCGCGCCAGCACATGCAACCAAAGCAAAGTCGCCAGACTACCGATCGGGGTGATTTTCGGCCCCAGATCGCTGCCGATCACGTTGGCGTAGATCATGGCTTCTTTCACGACCCCGGTGGCCTGAGTGGCATCGATCGACAACGCGCCAATCAACACCGTCGGCAGGTTGTTCATGATCGACGACAACAGCGCGGTCAGTAGCCCGGTGCCCATCGCTGCGCCCCACACCCCGTATTCCGCAAACACGTCCAGCCATCCGGCCAGGTGCCCGGTCAACCCGGCGTTACGCAAACCGTAAACCACCAGGTACATGCCCAGGGAAAAAATCACGATGTGCCACGGCGCTTCTTTCATCACCTTGCGTGTGGAAATCCTGTGCCCACGGGCGGCAATGGCCAGCAGCAATGCCGCACACACCGCCGAGATCGCACTGATGGGAATCCCCAATGGCTCCAGCGCAAAACAGCCGAGCAGCAAAATCACCAGCACACACCAACCGGCAACGAAGGTTGCCTTGTCGTGAATCGCAGTCTTCGGGTCATCCAGTTGTTCCTGGTCGTAATCGGCAGGAACGTCTCGTCGGAAGAACCACAGCAACACCGCCAGCGTCGCCACGACGGCCACCAGGTTGACCGGCACCATGACCGCCGCATAGCGGTTGAACCCAATGTGGAAGAAGTCCGCAGAAACGATGTTCACCAGATTCGACACCACCAGCGGCAGGCTCGCGGTATCGGCGATGAACCCGGCGCCCATCACGAACGCCAGCGTTGCTGCCGGGGAAAACCGCAAGGCCAGCAGCATCGAAATCACGATGGGCGTGAGGATCAACGCCGCGCCATCATTGGCGAACAAGGCCGATACCAGGGCCCCGAGCAGCACCATATAAGCGAACAGTTTGCGCCCGCTACCCTGCCCCCAGCGCGCCACATGCAACGCCGCCCAGGCAAAGAATCCCGCTTCATCCAGCAGCAGGCTGATGATGATCAGCGCCACAAACGTTCCCGTGGCGTTCCAGATGATCTCCCATACCAGTGGGATATCGCTGACGTGTACCACGCCGCAGAGCAGCGCCAGCACCGCCCCCAGCACCGCACTCCAGCCGACGCCGAGGCCTTTGGGTTGCCAGATCACCAGGGTGATGGTCTGGAGGAAAATCAACGACGCGATAAGCATGCGAAACAGCCTTGAACAAGGGGATAAAAAGATGAAGGGTGAATCAGCAGCAACGGGCCGGGCGATCGTTCATCGTCCGTAGACGCCCGATGTCAGCGGCCAGCCATGCACCATTGGCGGCCAGCGCGCCTTGCAGCAACGTCGCGACCCACGGAGATAATTGCGGGTGAAGGCGATAAAAAACCCATTGTCCCTGACGACGGTCCGCCAGCAAACCATGGCTGCGCAACTGCGCCAGATGACGGGAAATTTTGGGCTGGCTCAAGTCCAGCGCCGCCGTCAGCTCGCACACGCACAGCTCACCCTCTTTGGCAATGAGTAAAGCGATACGACTGCGGGTATCATCGGCCAAGGCCTTGAACACCTCGACGGGATTGCAGGAATCGGACATAAACGTGAAAGCGGCCGAACAAACGAAGCGCGAATATATGGAAATTTGAATATTGGGTAAAGCAGGTCGTTGAGATCCGGACGATTAACCGCAGCGGCTACAGGTTGTAGCGCCGCACAATCGGATCACATGACCCTCGGTCGGTGCGATTTGCCCATGAAACAACCGCGAAATCACCATTTGCGCCGCTTCAAGTCCATCACTTTCCACCACCCTGAGCATTGGGTTGGCCGGCGCCGTCACTTTCCGATAAAACCTCTGAACCCCCTCGCCGAAATACTGGCTGAGCCGCTGTGCGCCCCATTCAGCATGGCGTTTGCGGATCTGAATCGGCGCAAAGAAAAACGCCGGCTGCGGCCCTGCTACAGCGCTCAGTTGCGCCTCATCCGTGCTCTGGGTAGAACCTACGAGGCAGCTGTAGACCAACTGCTCGGCGAAATGCTGATGCACCTGATCGCGTAACTCCGGATTGCCAGAAAAATCCACGTACAAGGTCGGACGGTCAACGGGCAACGACGCCAACTCGGTGTACCCGAGCGTGTGCTCGTAACACCCGAGATGTTCAACAAACGCCTGGTTCCCGGCCGACGTCAGCGCCACTCGTTCCAGATTCGACTGGCCCTCCAGACAAACAGCAGTGCCAAAAGCGGTTTTGCTCGAAGCACTGGAGAACACCACACGCGTCGCACCGAAAAACTGGTTGTCTTGCAGGAAGTCCGCCAACATCAACGACGTCAAAAACAGCGGATTCAGCAACATTTGCAGGTTTTCGTTCGCAGGGCTGTAGTATCGATCCCAGCTGCAACGGGTGTACTGGTTGTAAACTGCACTCAGTGTTTGACGGTGCGGGGCGGCATCATGAAAACCGCGCCCGGTCACCCGGTCCGGACGCACCCAGAGATGGCTGGCCAGTGGAAAGTACCCGTAAAAGCGCTCCCCTATCGCAATACCATCGACTTCAGAGGCAAGCACATCGGCAAAACCCCAGGCCGGGATGTGGCCCCATTCCGATAGCCCTGTCGGAAAGAACTCCCAGTAACTCATCGAATCGCCATAGGCTGCGTAGGTGATGTTATTGGTGGTCAGCGCGCAGCGATCAATCTCCAGGATCACTTCGCCAACCGCCGGAATCAGGCTGCGCTGCTCATGCTCGATACGACTCTGGTCGATGGCATTCTTACGCGTGATCAGCCGTGTGACCGTGCCCGGGCTTTGCATGATTCAGACTCCTGCTGCGAGGGCCAGCGCCAGCACTGGCCCCCAACCGATCAATCCTTTTTAAATTGCCCAACCCACTCGGCGTAGGCATTGATGAAACTCTGCAAAAACGGCCGGATCGACTCGGACATCTTGCCCGACTCGTCGAACGCCGAACCGGCATTGCTCAGATAGGCTTCCGGTTGTTGCATGCAGGGCACGTTGAGAAACACCATGGATTGACGCAAATGGTGGTTAGCGCCGAAACCACCGATAGCGCCGGGCGAAGCGCTGATCACCGCCCCCGGTTTACCGCCCCAGGCACTCTTGCCATAAGGGCGGGAACCGACGTCGATGGCGTTCTTCAAGGGTGCAGGCACCGAGCGGTTGTATTCCGGCGTCACGAACAGCAACGCGTCGGATGAGCGCACCTGATCTCGGAAAGTGCTGTAGGCTGCCGGCGGGTCTACGTCGATGTCTTCGTTGTAGAGCGGCAGGTTGCCAATCTCGATGATGTTCAGCCTGAGGTTAGCCGGGGCCAGTTCAGCCAGCGCCAGCGCGACTTTGCGATTGATCGACTGTTTTCTCAAACTGCCAACCAGGACAGCAATCGTATAGACCTTGCTCATTGGGAACTCCCGACTATCTGGCTAAAGGAGCCTGTAGTTATAGATGATTCGGCAGCACTTCACGTGCTCGGTGTCGCGAAAGAGCAGTTAAAGACTATTTTTTTCCTGTAGGAAAACTTACCCAGCTTATCGACGGTCTACTGAACCGCAAATTGAGTGACTTATCTCCAGAGGTTCTAAGCAGATGGCAGCAGTACTCGTCGGACAATTTCATGCAAGAGACGCGCAAGGCCGTGTTTATTCAGTGCATGAATTCCAGGAATCAAACCCGTCGCAGGACGGTATCGCCGGCCCTGCGCCTGTCACCACCTATAAGCTGGCTATTGGCGATCGCGTCAACAAACTCGATGACAACGAATTTGTGCTGGTGCAAACGGGCGTCACCCTTACCCGCGAGCCTGAAACAAACGTCGCCTCATAAACCACGGTTATGAGCTGAAGTCATATACGCAGACATGGGTTAGGATTCAGTCACTGACCCCTCACCTGCTGAACATGGACTTCATGCATGCGTTTACGTCATATCGAAGTGATCCAGGCGCTCCTGCAAACCGGTCATCTGGGCACCGCTGCCGAGATGCTGCAATTGCCGGTGGCCGAGGTCGAGGGGATTTTGCGCGAAGCCGAGGATCAACTCGGCTTCATGCTGTTTGCCAGCGTGCGCGGGCGTTTGCAGGCCACCCGCGAGGCGCGGGAGTTGCAGGTCGAGATTGCTCACGTCTTTGACGCGCTTGAACCGGTGCAGCGGCTGGCCAACAGCCTCAAACAGTACCTGGCACCGCCCTTGCGGATCATTTGCACGCCGCCCTTGGCGCCACAGTTGTTGCCACAGGGGATCGCCACCCTGCGTCGACGCTTCCCGGATGCACCCTGCTCGCTGCTCAGCCAGCCCACCCGTGAAATCGTCAAAAGCCTGCTGCTGCGTGAAAGCGATCTGGGCTTGAGCCTGCACGATCCCGACCACCCCGACATTCAGTGTCAGATCATTGCCCAGGGCAAACTCCAGCTCCTGGCGCCCCACGGCTGGCTGCAACCCAGGCAAAAATACATTTCGGTGCAGGACCTGGCCGGCCAGTCGATGGTCGGGCTGGAAGGCCACGACCCGCTCAGCGTGATGTTCGAGAGCAAGCTGTACGCCTTGCGCCCGGCACCAGTGGTGCACACCCGGGTTCAGACCCATCAGATGATGCGCAGCATGGTCGAGGCCGGCGAAGGCCTGGCGATCGTCGACCCGTTCACCGCCCTCGGCGCCAAGGCCGGAGGCCTGGACGTTTGCCCGCTGTCACCGGCCGTTCCGATCAGCCTCTACACCTTGACCCTGAACAATGCGCCACTCTCTCCCGCCATCCAGGCACTGCTGGAGATCATCAAGGAACAAGCCGAGGCGATGCTGGCGAGCTGAGCTCCAACGGACTTTCGAACAACCGATACCAGAACAGCGCCACCTCGGCGGTGTTCGGATCGATGCCGCGATAGCGCAGATGGTCGATGCCACCGATCACATAGCCGCATCGCTCATACAGCCGGCAGGCCCCCAGGTTGTTGCTCTGGGTTTCCAGCATGATCCCCGGCAGTTTCTTCTGGTGGCGCCAGAACTGCCGGACATCCAGAAGCGCCCTGGCCCCCCCGTGCCGACGCGCCGGGGCGTGTACCGCCAGCTCATCGATATGGGCAAAACCGTTCCAGTTGGTGCTGACCACGATATGCCCCACCGGGTGGTCGTCGAGGTACGCCATAAAGATCGCACTGTCGGCCGCATCCTGGTAACCGGCGAACTCTTGCGGGTCGATGCCGTAGCATTTACGGTAGGGGGTAACGGTTTCCAGCGGCCACTGATCCACCGGTTTATCGATCTGTGCGGTAGCGTAAGCCCGAACTTCAAAACTGAAGTCGCTGCCCCGGATGTAGGCGGCAAATCCCTGATCGGCGACACGTACCGCCAGACCTGGATGATTGGGGTTGATGACCGGTTGCATGCTGGGAAACGTCATCAAATCCTGATGCAATCGACGGTGTAACACCGCCCGTTGCCCTCGTCTTCATGCTGCAAGCCGTGCACATCGGCAACGAAACCCGGGAAGCTGCTGTTGAACGCACGCGCGAACGCCAGGTAATCGATGATCGAGTGAGTCGATCCGGTAAAGCGCTCGCCGGGCATGATCAGTGGAATCCCCGGTGGATACGGCACCAGCATCACCGCCGCGATACGCCCCTGCAACTGGTCGATGGGCACCGCCTCGACCTCGCCACGGACCAATTGATCATAGGCATCCGCCGGTTTCATGACGATCTCCGGAAGCACCGTATACATGCGCTTGAGGTGCTTGGCCGTGGCGTTGCTGCGGTAGCAGGCGTGCAATTGATCGCACAGGTCGCGCAGCCCCATGCCCTGATAACGCGCCATATCCTGTTGCGCGATACACGGCAGACACGTTGCCAGACTGATGTTGGCATCGTAACTGCGTTTGAATTCGAGCAACTCGGTAAGCAAGGTGCTCCATTTACCCTTGGTGATGCCCATGGAAAACAGCACCAGGAATGAATACAGACCGGTTTTCTCTACCACCAGCCCACGCTCCCACAGGAACTTGCTGACCACTGCCGCTGGAATCCCCCGCTCACGCAGCGCGCCGCCGGCCGTCAGCCCCGGCATCACCAGCGTCACCTTGATCGGGTCCAGCAGCACATAATCTTCGGCGATGTCACCAAAACCGTGCCAGTCGGCTTCGGGCTGCAGCAGCCAGTCCGAGGTCGTCACCCGATCGATCCCTTCGACCAACGGCGGCTGCCAGATCGAGAACCACCAGTCGTCAAAGGCAATGTGCTGACGCAGGTTCGCCAGCGCCCGCCGGAAACTCAGGGCTTCATCGAACATCTCCTGCAACAACGAACGACCCGCCGGGCCTTCCATCATCGCTGACGCCACGTCCAGCGAGGCAATGATGCTGTATTGCGGCGAGGTGGAGATGTGCATCATGAACGCTTCATTGAAGCGGTCGCGGTCCAGTTGCCGAGCGCCGCCATCCTGCACGTGAATCATCGACGCCTGGCTGAAGGCCGCCAGCAGTTTGTGGGTGGAATGGGTGGTGAACACCAGCGGGCTGTCGTCAGTGCGCGAAGTGCCCATGCCATACCGCCCGGCGAAGAACTCGTGAAACGCCGCATACGCGTACCAGGCTTCATCGAAATGCAAGACTTCAACACTGTTGCCCAAGGTTTGCTTGATCAGTTCAGCGTTGTAGCACAGGCCGTCGTACGTCGAGTTGGTCACTACCGCCAGCTTGACCCTGGACTCTCGGCCCTGGGTCAACGGGTTCGCGTCGATCTTGGCCTGGATCGATTCCCGGCTGAATTCGCTCAGCGGAATCGGGCCGATGATCCCCAGTTCATTACGCTCCGGACACAGGTACAGCGGGATCGCCCCGGTCATGATGATCGAGTGCAACACCGATTTGTGGCAGTTGCGGTCCACCAGCACCAGATCGTCACGCGCGACCATGGCTTGCCAGACAATCTTGTTGGCCGTCGAGGTGCCATTGATCACGAAAAACGTGTGATCGGCACCAAAATTACGCGCCGCACGGGCTTCAGCTTCCGCCAGTGGTCCGGTATGGTCCAGCAACGAGCCGAGTTCCGGCACCGAGACCGACAGGTCCGAACGCAGGGTGTTTTCCCCGAAAAACTGGTGGAACGCCTGGCCTACCGGGCTTTTGTGATAAGCCACCCCACCACCGTGCCCAGGGGTGTGCCAGGAATAGTTGGAGTCGGCGGTGTGTTGCACCAAGGCCTTGAAAAACGGTGGCAGCAAGCCATCGAGGTAGCTGCGCGCCGCCCGGGCGACCTGGCGCGCCAGAAACGGCACGGTGTCTTCGAACAAATAAAGAATGCCGCGCAACTGGTTCAGTTCGCTCATGGCATCGGCCGGGGCGTTCTCCAGAGTGACCTGCTCGCCCAGGGCGAAGATCGGCAAATTCGGCGCACGGGCACGGGCCACCCGAATCAGCTCGACCATGTTCTGTAGAAGATGGATGTTTTCCCCGGCGCCCTCGGCAGCGATCAACATGCACGCGAGGCCGTGATGAGTCGAAGCGACCAGCCGCCCTTCAGCGTAATCCACGGCCGAAACGATGCTGAAGCCCTCCTGTGCAAGCTCCGTGGCGATGCCGCGCACACGATCACCGGCGACCGTATCGGCCTTGATGTCGCGGTGGACAATAAGGACCGGGAACTTCAAGTCTTTATACATGGGGCTCGGCGTCCTGAGGCGGCAGACCGTAGTCTGCCAATACACTCAGGGTAGAGGGTTGAGGCGGATGTGGCGAGCGAGAGGATTATCAGCGGCACCACAACGGTGCGTAGGAGCTGGCGAAGGCTCGGGCCGCGTTCGGACGATCTTTTGATCTTGCTTTTCGGCACGATTCAAACCCGCCAAAAGATCGCAGCCTTCGGCAGCTCCTACACGGGATGCCGTTAGGCTTTGGCCTCGGCCAGTTGGGTCCAGAGCGCCGGAGCACCGGCCGACTTGGCGATCACTTCAAGGCGCGCAGCATGCTCGGCCAGGTCCGCTTCACTGGCGCGGATGATCCGCGTCGGCGTGCGATCGGCCGGCAGACGACGGATCTCGCTCGCCTGATTGCCCGAACCTTCGCCCGAACCATTGCCGTCCGACGCGTTACCGGCCAGCGACAGACTGGTCTGGCCGCCGGTCATGGTCAGGTAAACGTCAGCGAGAATCTCGGAGTCGAGCAAGGCGCCGTGCAGTTCACGGCCGGAGTTGTCGACGCCATAGCGTTTGCACAGGGCATCGAGGCTGTTGCGCTGGCCGGGGTGACGCTCACGCGCCATGATCAGGGTGTCGAGGATCGAGCAATGCTGGGTGATATCCGCCCGATCCTGCTGGCCCATCAGCGCGAATTCGTTGTTGATGAAGCCAACGTCGAACGCCGCGTTATGGATGATCAGTTGCGCGCCCTTGATGAATTCGAAGAACTCATCGGCCACTTCAGCGAAACGCGGCTTGCCCACCAGAAACTCGTTGGTGATGCCGTGGACGCCAATCGCGCCCTCGTCACTTTCCCGGTCTGGCTGCAAATAAACGTGGAAATGCCGGCCCGTCAGGCGTCGACCGATCAACTCGACGCAACCGATCTCGATAATCCGGTGGCCGTCGGTCACCGGCATGCCGGTGGTTTCGGTGTCGAGCACCACCATCCTCTGAGCCATCTTCTTTCAACCCCTCTTCGTGCCGTTTTGCATAAGGCGGCGATGTTAACACAGAGCTTGAAAGTGCCAGCGACAGCCGACAGGACAACTGTCGGCTGCGGGCTGCCGGGGTTCAGCCCTGATCACCACCGCCCACCGGCATGACCAGACCGGTGATGTAGGCCGCCTCGTCAGAGGCCAGAAACAGAATCGCCCCGACCTGTTCATCGATCGTGCCGTAGCGTTTCATCAGGCTGCTGTCGACGGTTTGATCGACAATCTGCTGATACCAGACCTTTTCCTGCAGGCTTTGCTCGGCGCTGTTGCGCGGGATCCGCCGTGGTGGTGCTTCGGTGCCGCCCGGCGAGGTGGCGTTGACCCGCACGCCCCGCTCGGCGGTTTCGAACGCCAGGCACGCGGTGAGCGCATTGACCCCGCCCTTAATGCTCCTGAACACGCGGCATGCGCTCGATCGCTTCGGCCTCCTGGCAAACCATGCCCAGCAGGTTGACGAAACCTTCGAGCTCGCCCAGTTGGTAGCGATTCTCCAGAAACCGCACGCCCTGCCCCGGGTGCAACCAGCGCTGTTCCTGGCACACCGACTCCAGCAGGCTGGCGGGCATTTTCACGATGAATTTTTCGCAATCGTCGGAGTACGTCAGGTCCACCGGATCATCCGGGTTGATCAGCAGCAGCTCACCGGGCGCAAAGTAGTGTTCCTGCCGATGACCGCGCCACAGGCAGTTTCCGCGTAGCAGCACTTGCAAGTGATAGAGGGTTTCCAGCGCCGGCGAGGTGACCCGCACACTGCCGCCATAGCTGATACGGCACAGGTCGAGACTGGCGAATTTACGATGATTGAGACTGGCCTGAGGGCTGCCGCTTCTGGGCAAACGGATGCAATGGTTACCCACGTGTTGATTGACGTAGCCCGACACCGCATAGGGATCGGCCTGCTCAAACACTCTGCTGCGCTCACTCAATAGATGCGCTTGCATAACCGCTCACTCTCATTGTTTTTAAAGACTGTGATCGTGGTGCGTTCAGGCACCCCATCTCAGGCAAATCAGGCCCGGTCATTCCATGCGAGTCGCCGCAACGCGAAAAAGACCGCGAGATAAACGGTCAGTTATCTCGCGGCCAGGGCCAGCGCGGCTCAGTCTTCCAGTGCGCGCACTCGCTCGTGACGGTGTTGCTCTTCGGGTTGCGCCGACGACTGCAAGGTGAAATCGAATTCGATCTCGGCAAAACGCCCACTCACCCCGTGCTCACGTGCACGCTGCTGATCTTCACTGAAGGTGTTTTTGGGGATAAGTTCATCGGGGGTGGGGTAGGCGAAATCGTCGGGCAGGTACTTGTCACCGTCCAGGTTGATCTGGGTAGTCAGGTGACGATGGTCGTCCGCCGAGATGAAGAAGTGGATGTGCGCCGGACGCTGGCCATGGCGACCCAGTTGATTGAGCAGTTGCTGGGTCGGACCGTCCGGTGGGCAGCCGTAGCCCGACGGCACGATGCTGCGAAAGCGATAACGACCTTCGGCATCGGTGACGATCCGGCGACGCAGGTTGAACTCCGACTGGCTGGCATCGAAGTACGAGTAGGTGCCGCCGGTATTGGCGTGCCAGACATCCACCACGGCGCCGGCCAGTGGCTGGCCATCGGTGTTCCTGACCTGGCCGTGCATGAACAGCACCACGCCCGGATCGACGCCGTCGTCCAGCCGTGCTTCGCCGTTGGACAGCGGTGCACCCGCCACATACAGTGGACCTTCGATGGTGCGCGGGGTGCCACCGGTTTTACCGGCCTGCACATCTTCGGCATCCATCAGCAGGTCCAGGTAGTGTTCCAGGCCCAAGCCTGCAACCAGCAAGCCCGCCTCTTGGCGCGCGCCCAGTTCGTTCAGGTAGTTGACGGCTTTCCAGAATTCTTCCGGGGCCACCTCAAGGTCTTCGATGATGTTCACCGAATCACGCAGGATGCGGTAGATCAGCGCTTTGGCGCGTGGGTTGCCACCGTCGTTGAGCAGACCACTGGCGTCTTCGAGAAACTTCTGGGCGCTGGCAGTGTGGGAAATCTTGGCGTTCATGATTAATCCTCATCTTGTATTTATTAGAGTACAGAACAGGCAGACAACGGCTCAGCGATCATCCTCATGAATAGAGGAAGGATGCCTGCACATCGCGTTCACTTCGATAGCCATGTAGGGGTAAAGCGGCAGTTGCATCAGCAGGTCGTGCAGTTCCTGCACGCTCTCGACGTCGAACACGCTGTAATTGGCGTAAAGCCCGGCGATACGCCACAGATGGCGCCACTTGCCCTGCTGTTGCAGGCGCTGGGCCAGGGCCTTTTCCTCGAACTTGAGCTGAGCGGCGCGCTCCGGGTCCATATCGACCGGCAGGTTCACGGTCATTTTTACGTGGAACAACATGCGGTTCTCCTCAGACGGAATGAATGGCAGTGGAGGTTTTGTCGCGGCGGAAAAACGCCAGACGTTCTTCGTCCAGGCTCAGGCCAAGGCCGGGAGCCTGCGAAACATGCAAATGGAAATCGCGGTAAACCGGCGGCTCGCTGAGGATGTCTTCAGTCAGCAACAGCGGGCCGAACAGTTCGGTGTCCCAACTCAGCTCGTTCAACGTGAGGAAGGCATGGGCCGAGGCCAGTGTGCCAATCCCGCCTTCAAGCATGGTGCCGCCGTACAGGCCGATGCCGGCTGCTTCGGCGATTGCCGCGGTGCGCAGTACCGCCCGAGGACCACCGTTTTTGGCGATCTTCAGCGCAAACACTGAAGCCGCGCCTTCGCGGGCCAGATTGAACGCATCTTCCACGCACTCGATCGACTCGTCGGCCATGATCGGCGCCGGGCTGACCGCGTTGAGGCGCACCATGCCGGAACGGTTGTTGCGCGAAATCGGTTGTTCGATCAGGTCGATGCCATTGCCGCCGAGAATCCGGCAGGCTCGCAATGCGACCGCTTCGTCCCAGGCCTGATTGACGTCGACACGCACGCTGGCGCGGTCGCCCAAGGCCTTTTTGATCGCAATCACATGAGCCAGGTCGCGGTCGACTTCGCCGGCACCGATCTTCAACTTGAAGATCCGGTGACGACGCAGGTCGAGCATTTGTTCCGCTTCGGCAATGTCCTTGGCGGTATCACCGCTGGCCAGCGTCCAGGCCACTGGCAGCGAGTCACGCACACGGCCACCGAGCAACTCGCTGACCGGCAGGCCAAGGCGCTTGCCCTGGGCGTCGAGCAACGCGGTTTCGATACCGGATTTGGCAAAGGTGTTGCCGCGAATACTGCGCTCCAGGCGCAACATCGCCGCGTTGATGTTGCAAGCGTCCTGCCCCAGCAGCAGCGGCGCAAAGTGCTTGTCGATGTTGGTCTTGATGCTGTCCGGGCTTTCATTGCCGTAGGCCAGGCCACCGATGGTGGTCGATTCGCCGATGCCTTCGATGCCGTCGGCACAACGTACGCGGATGATCACCAGCGTCTGATTCTGCATGGTGTGCATCGCCAGCTTGTGCGGGCGGATGGTCGGCAGATCGACGATGATCGTCTCGATCGATTCAATGGCAGAAGCAAGCATGTCGATACCCGTCAGGTTCTTGAAGTTCTGTGACGGATTCTCGTACGGCTTTTTTCGAGGTTCCAATATAGAATTGGTCTGGATCAATACCTAAAAGGTATTCACCCTCCTCGACCGTGGAGAGCTCATGGAACTGCGTCATCTGCGTTACTTCCAGGTGTTGGGCCAAACCCTGAATTTCACCCGGGCCGCCGAACGCCTGCACATCGCCCAACCTCCTTTGAGCCGGCAGATCCAGCAACTGGAAGATGAACTCGGGGTGGTGCTGCTGGAGCGTGGAAGACCTTTGCGTCTGACCGAAGCCGGGCGGTTTTTCCTGGAGCACTCCACGGCGCTGCTTGAGCAACTGAACAAGGTCTGCGACAACACCCGACGCATCGGCCTGGGCGAAAAGACCTGGCTGGGCATCGGTTTCGCCCCTTCGACCCTGTATGGCGTGTTGCCCGAACTGATTCGCCGCCTGCGCAGCAATGAGCCGCTGGAACTGGAACTGGGCTTGTCGGAAATGACCACACTGCAACAGGTGCAAGCGCTCAAGGCCGGGCGTATCGACGTTGGCTTCGGGCGGATCCGCATCGATGACCCGGCGATCATCCAGACCGTATTGAATAAAGACCGCCTGGTGGCTGCCCTTCCCGCCGGGCACCCGCTACTGACCCGGCCCATCAGCCTCAGCGAGTTGGCCGATGAGCCGTTTGTGCTCTACCCCGGCAATCCCCGTCCCAGCTATGCCGACCATGTGATCGCGCTGTTCGAGTCCTACGGTGTGAGCATCAAGGTGGCGCAATGGACCAACGAACTGCAAACCGCCATCGGCCTGGTGGGGGCCGGCATTGGCGTCACGCTGGTGCCCGCCTCGGTGCAGTTGCTACATCGCGACGATATCGGTTTCACCCCGGTCCTGGAAACCAATGCCACGTCGCCGATCATCCTGAGTCGGCGTGTCGGCGATGTATCGCCGGGGTTGAGTCATTGCCTGAAATTGATCGAAGAATTACGTATGCGCAGATCGGTGTAACGGCCTTGCGCAGTTTTTAACAATCATTCGCAAAGCTCATAAAGATTAGTGAGCAGCCCCTTGTTAGCGTGCGCCCCGAGTATTTCCCACAGGAATCGCGCACGTCATGACGACAACCTCCACCCTCATCACCCTGCTGATCGTCGGCAGCCTGTTCAGCACTGCCGTACGGGCCACCAGTTTTGTGATGAGCACCGATATCACCCTGAGCATGACAATGAGTTCCACCAAAGGCACCAGCAGCTCACTCAAGGATGACAAGATCGTGCTGGCCGCCAAATCCGATGCGGCGGCATTTGTCGCCAGTCGTGGCGACATTCGCGGCGTTCAGCTGGAGGCGGCGCTCAAGCATATCCGCCGCACTCTCAAGAACCGACGTTACAGTGATCAGCAACTGGCCGCTGCGATCCTCACGCTGTAAAAACACCTGAATTAACGGCCTGCTGCTTCGTTCATGCATCATGGGCAGTGAATGTCCCAATTTCGCCACGCCCGAGGTGAGCAAGCCCTGATGACCACACAACGGATTTTTTGCCTGCTGATTGCAGCAGTACTCGGTACCGGTTGTTCCTCCCCATCGACCACCGCACCCGACGCACGTCTGGTCGAGCACCTGCCCTTGATCGTCGCTCACCGGGCCGGTACGGCGGACTATCCAGAAAACACCTTGCTTGCCATCGATGCCGCACTGCGCAATCACGCCGACATGATTTGGCTTACCGTGCAACTGAGCAGCGACGGCGTACCGGTGTTGTATCGGCCGGCGGACCTGAGTGCCAATACCCAGGGCTCCGGCCCCGTGGCGCAAAAAAAGTTTGAAGAGTTGCAACAGCTCAATGCGGGATGGAACTTCAAGCAGCCCGCTGTAAACGGTACCTATTCCTATCGTTCACAGCAGGTGCCCATCCCTTCGTTGCAACAGGCGCTGAAGGCGATCCCGTCGACGACCCGGATCATTCTCGATATGAAGGCACTACCAGCACTGCCTCAAGCCCAAGCAGTGGCCCAATTACTGGACGCCACTGGGCGCTGGGACAACGTACTGATCTATTCGACCGACGACAGCTACCAGCAAGCATTCGCCAGTTACCCTCATGCCAGGCTGTTCGAGTCCAGGGACCACACCCGCGACCGACTGGCGAGTGTTGCACTCGCGCAGAACTGCCCCGCTCCGCCTTCTCCCGGAACCTGGACGGCGTTCGAATATCAGCGCAAGGTCGCCGTGGTTGAAACCTTTACCCTGGGTGAAGCCAGGTCGCAGGTAACCGCAAAATTCTGGACGCCCGATGCAATGCGTTGCTTCGCATCCCGAGGCAAGGTGAATGTGCTGGTTATCGGCGCTGAAACTGCAGAGGACTATAAAGCGGTGGCCTGCCTGGGAGTCGACGCGGTGCTGGTCGACTCGCCAGAGAAAATGAACACGATCAAGCAGCACATGGAGCATCCAATTCGCTGTCAGTAATCAGGCAACCTCAATCCTGCTTGTAACCCCGGACATCGTCGACACCACGGTTGGCCAACTGGTCGGCGCGTTCGTTGCCAGGATGCCCGATGTGCCCGCGTACCCATTTCC
Organism: uncultured Pseudomonas sp.; assembly: GCA_964396695.1. Taxonomy (GTDB): domain Bacteria; phylum Pseudomonadota; class Gammaproteobacteria; order Pseudomonadales; family Pseudomonadaceae; genus Aquipseudomonas. The sequence goes on along the minus strand of CAYNGZ010000026.1, from coordinate 7,414 downwards.
AGGTGACATTGTGGCGGTTGACCTGCTCGTCGAGCAGCTTCCACAGATCAGCGTTTTTCACCGGTTCTTTTGCCGCTGTTTTCCAGCCGCGTTTCTTCCAGTTGGCCATCCACTCATTGATGCCTTTCATCACGTACTGCGAGTCAGTGACCAGCAGCACATCGCAGGAGCGCTTGAGCTCTTCGAGGCCGCGAATCGCGCCCATCAGCTCCATGCGATTGTTGGTGGTATTGGCTTCGCCGCCCCAGAGTTCCTTTTCAACGCCCTTGTACACCAGCAGTGCGCCCCAGCCACCGGGGCCAGGGTTGCCCTTGCAGGCGCCGTCGGTGAAAAGTTCTACGCTATCGCTCATGCCAACCTATCCGGAAAATGTCTGTGGCTTGCCGATCAATGATCGACAACGCCCAGGGCCGGGCAAGCCCGGCCAGCCAATAAAAAAGAGAATGTATTACGGTTCGCTGCGGCGGCGATTGACCTTGGCCATCGGCAGCGGGATCAACTTGCCCATAGGCTCGCGGCGCACCTGGCGGACCGGTCGCAAGCCAACGACGATCTTGCGCGCCACCAATAAATAGAAGCCACCACCGGACAGCTGCCAGTGACCGGCCTTGCGTTCCCAACCGGCCAGGCGAGCTTGCCATGCGGGGGATGCAAGCGGCGGACGATAGCACCCGAAGCGGCGTTTCTCCAGCGCAAACCCCAGCAGGTTGAGCCAGTCGGCGACCCGCGACGGCGAAATGCAGCGCGCCTTGCGCATGGCGTCATGGGCAAACACATGCCGCAGTCCCCACGTGCTCCAGGGGTTGATACCGATGATCAGCAAATGCCCGCCAGGGCGCACGCTGCTGGCGGCTTCGCGCAGCAAACCATGGGGCGACAGGCAGAAATCCAGCCCATGTTGCATCACCACCACGTCGGCGGCGTGCTCACTGAGTGGCCAGGCTTGCTCTTCGCAGACAATCTCGACCCCCGGCAGCGGCGCTCCCAGGCGCACGTTGCGTTGCACTTGCGGTGCCGCCGGCGGGGTTTCGGCCGAAGGACCGTAATGCACCAGATACCCGCCAAAGAAGCGCCCCAGCTCGTCTTCGAGCATCCGGCGTTCTTCATCCAGTAAAAATTGCCCGATGGGACCTGACAGCCACTCGCGGGCGGCACTGATCAATGCCAGCCAGTCAGGATCAGCCTGAGCGAACGCTTTATCGGTCATTGCATTCTCCAACTCGCCTGGAAGTTATAAGCACCCGCGCCTTGCCTCGCACACGTTGGCCCGGCAACGCGGCTAGCCACCAAACGTCAACAGACCCTAAGATGCACCATTGTTCTCTGCTTGGCGAATCCTGCGATGATACAGATCAGTGCCCTTCCCGCCTTCACCGACAACTACATCTGGTTGTTACAGGATCACCGCAGCCAGCGCTGTGCCGTGGTCGATCCGGGCGATGCGGCGCCCGTGCAAGCCTGGCTGGCCATGCACCCGCAGTGGCAGCTCAGCGATATTCTGGTCACTCATCACCACCATGATCACGTCGGCGGTGTCGAACGACTCAAAAAAGCGACGGGCGCCACGGTCTACGGCCCGGCGCGCGAAAATATCCCCGGGCGCGACGTCGCACTGAACGATAACGACCGCATCAGCGTACTCGGCTGGGAGTTTGACGTGTATGCGGTGCCAGGCCACACCCTGGGTCATATCGCTTACTACCATCATGGCCAGCTGTTCTGTGGTGACACCCTGTTCGCCGCCGGGTGCGGGCGCCTGTTCGAAGGCACGCCTGAGCAAATGCACCACTCCCTCAGCCGTCTGGCGGCACTGCCCGAAGACACCCTGGTGTATTGCACCCACGAGTACACCCTGAGCAATCTGCGCTTTGCCGCGGCTGTCGAACCGGGTAACCCGCACATTGCCGAACGTCTGGAGAAAGTCTCCCTGTTACGCGAGACCGGACATATGTCGCTGCCCTCGACCCTGGCGCTGGAGAAGCTGACCAATCCGTTTCTGCGTACTGGCGAAACATCCGTTAAACAAAAAGCAGACGAACGGAATGGCCGGGATAACCGGGCTCCAAGTGAGGTTTTTGCGGCCCTTCGGGCTTGGAAAGATACGTTCTAGACAGGGCCACTATGGGTCCAAAAATTCTGAATGGTTGACCGCACCCCGTGCGCTTTCTAGAATCGCCCGACATTTTTGCCCGGAACTAACTTCCAGCCAATGTCGTCATCTATTCGTAAATCCATCAATTCAGACGCATTGACCCGCCTGGCTCAAGCCATCGCGGTGGCTGTGTCCGCCACCCTGGCGGGCTGCCAAAGCACCAGTCATGTGCCGCAAACCGACGCGGCACATACGCTTTCCACCCGGACCAAGCAAAAACCCATCTGGCTCAGCGAAAAGCCATCGCCGCTGGCCGCGCAAGACGTCTGGGAGCGGATGCGCCAAGGCTTCCAGTTGCAAGAGGGGCTCGGCGTCAACCCGCGTATCGAACAACAGCGCCTGTGGTTCGCCAGCAATCCATCTTTTCTACAGGGCGCCAGCGAACGCGGCAGCCTGTACATCCATTACATCGTCGAACGCCTCGAAGAACGCAACATGCCGCTGGAGCTGGCGCTGCTGCCAGTGATCGAAAGCGCCTACAACCCGATGGCCTACTCGCGCTCCGATGCAGTCGGCCTGTGGCAGTTCATCCCGTCCACCGGGCGTTACTTCAACCTGCGTCAACCCCGCTTCTACGACGGTCGTCGCGACATTACCGCGTCGACCATCGCGGCGATGGATTACCTGACCCGCCTGCACGACATGTTCAACGGTGACTGGCTGTTGGCCCTGGCGGCCTACAACGCCGGTGAAGGCACGGTCAGCCGGGCCATCGAACGTAACGAAAAACTCGGCCTGCCCACCGACTACTGGAACCTGCCGCTGCCGGCGGAAACCCAGGCGTATGTGCCCAAGCTGCTGGCCTTGTCGCAAGTGGTCCTGTCGCCAGATGCCTATGGCGTGAACCTCAACCCGATCGCCAACCGCCCCTACTTCGAAGTCGTCGAAATCAACCAGCGCATGGACCTGTCCAAGGTTGCCGAAGTGGCCAACATCGACGAAGACGAACTGTTCCAGCTCAACCCGGCCTTCAAGCAACGCACCACGGTCGACGGTCCCCAGCATTTGCTGGTGCCGACGTCCAAGGCGCAATTGCTGACCGCCAGCCTGTCGACCATGAAGCCCGAGGAGCTGATCAGCAAGCGTGCGCTCAAGCCGGTTTTCGAAGGTGCTGACGACACTGAACTGGCAACGCTCAAGCGCAACTATCGGGTCAAACGTGGCGACAACCTGACGCAAATCGCCAAGGCCAACAAAGTCGAAGTCAAAGACCTGCAACGCTGGAACAAGCTAAACGGCAAGGACCTCAAGGTTGGCCAGACCCTGGTGATGCAAGATACCCGCAAGCGCGGTAGCTCTCGTATCAACACCGTGGTTGCGGCCAACAACAAGAAGCAGACCCAATACAAGGTCAAGCAAGGCGACTCGCTGTACATCGTCGCCAAGCGTTTCAACGTTGAGATGCAGCACCTCAAGCGCTGGAATCCACGTGTTGGTCAGGCCCTCAAGCCAGGGCAGATGCTGACGGTTTCTTCCCCGCATTAACAAGAAAAGATCGCAGCCTTCGGCAGCTCCTACGGACATCGATCCATGTAGGAGCTGCCGCAGGCTGCGATCTTTTTTTGTCATGGAAGACGGCTTTGGAAACCTGTCTTTTTCCTGTCGATACAAGCTGTTACTGTACGGTCCACAAAGCCCAAGCCGCCTGGACCGGATCTCTGCCTTGATACGTCCCCTCCTGCTCCTAATCGGTCTGGCCTTGAGCTTCCCTGCAAGCGCAACGATCAGCGAAAGCCATGGTTATGCGCAGTTCGGCACACTCAAGTACCCGACCAAATTCACCCACTTCGACTGGGTCAACCCGCAAGCGCCCAAGGGCGGCACCTTGCGGGTCATGGCGTTTGGCACCTTCGACACGCTCAACCCCTACACCTTCAAAGGCACCAGCCCGGTCGCTACCCCGAATTTTCTGCAATACGGCATCAACGAGCTGAATGAACCCCTGATGGTCGGCACCGGCCAATACGCGCCGTCCGGCGATGAGCCCGCGTCCAGTTACGGGCTGATCGCCCAATCCGTCGAATACAGCGAAGACCGCAGCTGGGTAGTGTTCAACCTGCACCCCGAAGCGCGCTTTCACGACGGCACGCCAATTACCGCCTACGACGTTGCGTTTTCCTACCGGCTCCTGCTCAAGGAAGGCCACCCGCAGTACCGCACCCATCTTCAGGAAGTACAGCGGGTCGACATCCTCAATCCGCAGCGCATCCGCTTCGTGTTCAAGCGTGCCGGCAATCCCTTGCTGATCCTGCGCCTGGGCGAGCTGCCGGTATTGCCACAGCACTACTGGAAAGATCGCGACTTCAAGGCCACCACCTTCGAACCCCCACTGGGTAGTGGTCCTTACCGCATTACCCAGGTTCAGCCAGGGCGGCAATTGGTGTTTGAGCGGGTCAAGGATTACTGGGGCAAGGACCTGCCGGTCAATCGCGGCAAGTACAACTATGATCGCGTGGAGGTGGAGTTCTATCGCGACAGCGACGTGGCTTTCGAGGCCTTCAAGGCGGGTGAATTCGACATCTACATCGAGCACCAGGCCAAGAACTGGGCCAATGGTTACAACTTCCCCGCCGTGCGTCGCGGCGATGTGATCAAGGCGCAGATCGACCACCAGATCCCGACCCAGACCCAGGGCCTGTTCATGAACACCCGACGCGGCACGTTTGCCGACGCCAAGGTGCGCGAAGCCCTGGGGTTGATGTTCGACTTCGAATGGACCAACCGCACGCTGTTCAGCGGCGCCTACAAACGGGCCATGAGCTATTACCCCAACAGCGAATTCACAGCCACAGGCGTACCGGTCGGCCATGAATGGCTGATGCTCTCGCCCTACCGCGATCAGCTCCCCGCCAAGCTGTTTACCGAGCCCTTCAGCCTGCCACAGACCGACGGCCGCGGCATCCCCCGGGACACCCTGCGTCGGGCGCTCGGTCTGCTCGCCGAGGCTGGTTGGAAACTCAATGGTCAGCGCCTGCAGAACGCCGCGGGGCAGCCGCTGCGTTTCGAGATCCTGCTGGTCAATCCGAACCTGGAGCACATTCTCCAGCCCTACGCCGAAAACCTCGCCAGCATCGGCATTGACGCGCACCTGCGCACCGTCGACCGAGCCCAGTACAAACAACGTCTGGACCAGTTCGATTTCGACATGATCCTGATGACCCTCGACCAAACCTTGAGCCCGGGACTTGAGCAGTGGCAGTACTTCCATTCGAGCCAGGCCTCGGTCAAGGGCAGCAAGAATTACGCGGGGGTGGCCAACCCGGTGGTCGATCATTTGCTGGAACAACTGCTCGCGGCAAAATCCCGTGACGAGCAACTGGCTGCAGGCTTTGCGCTGGACCGGGTGCTTCTGTGGCAGCACTACAGCATCCCCAACTGGTATATCAATTATCATCGCCTGGCGTACCGCAACCGGTTCGCCTTCGTCACCACGCCGCCCTACACCCTTGGGCTGAATGCGTGGTGGCTGAAGACTTCGGAGAAAGCCCAATGATGCGTTTGCGCACCCTGCTGGGTCTGGTGTTTGGGGGGCTTGCCTGCACGGCCTACGCCGCCCCGCAGCACGCCGTGACCCTGTACAACGAACCGCCGAAATACCCGGCCGACTTCCAGCATTTCGACTACGTGAACCCCGACGCCCCCAAAGGCGGGACCTTCCGTCAGGCCGGTTTCGGTGGCTTCGACAGCCTCAACCCGTTCATCAGCAAGGGCGTGGCAGCCGATGACATCGGCCTGATCTACGACACCCTGGCCAAACAGGGGCTGGACGAACCGTTTACCGAATATGGCTTGATCGCCGGCAAAATCGAAAAGGCTCCGGACAACAGCTGGGTGCGCTTCTACCTGCGCCCCGAAGCGCGTTTCCATGACGGCCATCCGGTGCGTGCCGAAGACGTGGTGTTCAGCTTCCAGACCCTGATGAAAAGCGGCTCGCCGCTCTTTCGCGGTTATTACAGCGACGTCGACCAGGTGATCGCCGAGGACCCGTTGCGGGTGCTGTTCACATTCAAACACACCAGCAACCGCGAGCTGCCGCTGATCCTCGGACAGTTGACCGTATTGCCCAAGCACTGGTGGGAAAACCGCGACTTCGGCAAAGGCAATCTGGAAATTCCGCTGGGCAGCGGCCCGTACAAGGTCAGTGAGGTCAAGGCCGGGCGCTCTGTCCGCTATGAACGGGTCAAGGACTACTGGGGCAAGGACCTGCCGGTCAATCGGGGCTTTTACAATTTCGACACGATGACCACCGATTACTACCGCGACAACACCGTCGCACTGGAAGCGCTGAAGGCCGGGCAGTTCGATTACTGGCAGGAGATGAGTGCGAAAAACTGGGCCAACGCCTACAACACGCCATCCGTCACCGAGGGTCGCCTGATCAAGGAACAGATCCCGAACGGCAACCCCACCGGCATGCAGGGTTTCGTTTTCAACTTGCGTCGCCCGGTGTTCCAGGACGTACGCGTGCGCCAGGCCCTGAGCCTGTTGCTGGACTTCGAATGGACCAACAAGCAGCTGTTCAACGGTGCCTACGCGCGCACCCGCAGTTACTTCGAAAACTCGGAAATGGCCGCCACCGGCCTGCCGGATCAGGATCAACTGGCGATCCTCGATCCATTTCGGGGCAATATCCCCGATCAGGTCTTCAGCGAAGCGTTCCAGAACTCTGTCTGTGACGGCAGCGGGATGATCCGCGCCCAACAGCGCAAGGCCTATCAACTGTTGCAGGAAGCCGGCTGGCGGATTGTCGACGACAAGATGGTCGACACCACCGGCAAACCGGTGAGCATCGAATTCCTGCTGGCGCAGACCGAGTTCGAGCGGGTGCTGTTGCCGTTCAAACGCAACATGAGTGACCTGGGGATTGACCTGGTGATTCGTCGGGTCGACGTGTCGCAGTACATCAACCGCGTACGCTCGCGTGACTTCGACATGGTGGTGGGCAGCTTCCCGCAGTCCAACTCACCGGGTAACGAACAGCGCGAATTCTGGAAGTCCGAAAGCGCCGACAAACCCGGCAGCCGTAACTACATGGGCCTCAAAGACCCGGTCGTCGATCAACTGGTCGAAGACCTGATCAACGCCGACTCGCGCAAAAGTCTGGTCGCCCATACCCGAGCACTCGACAGGGTGCTGCATTGGGGCTATTACGTGATCCCCAACTGGCACCTCAAGGCGTGACGTGTGGCCCACTGGGATCACATTGGCCACCCGGAAGTCCACTCGCACACTGACTGGGTATATTTTGCCTGGTTGGTACAA